>JAPLGY010000170.1 GCA_026389955.1 Caldilinea sp.
GAACCGAGCTGCTGTTGGGGCTGGCCTTTTGGAAGTACCAGCCGAATTCATTTTCGTCGAAATGAGAGGCCGTGACGGCAAGACCGGTGACATCTCCTTCTGTGCTGACCCAAAGCCCTGTCTGTGCACCGAGCACGCTGACCCTGGTCAGGGTCAGCCCGGCGAGGGTTGTCGTGATCTGGATGCCGGCGCTGTACTGCGCATCTGCCCGCCGGATCCGGAGATCTTGGAGGTGGACATGGTCGGCGGCGACCGTAACCCCGGCGTTGCCGGCAGTGACCGCCAGGATCGTGGCCGCAGCGGGGTCTGCCCCGTCGCCGGCCCCCAGCAGGGTCACCGAACGGGGAAGGGTCACAGACCCGGTATAGATGCCGGGCAACACCTGGATCGTCGCAGCGGGGGAGGCGGCATTCGCTGCACGCTGGAGACTGGGGGCGGTGGAGGAGGCGGGCGGCCAGAAGCTGGCCGGGGTGACCAAGAAGAGATCTGGCTTCAGCTGCACTGTACCCAGACCTGCTGCGTCGACGCTGTCCGCCACACGGTCGGCCAGGGTGGCCAGCTCGGTGACCGTCGAACTGGCAGTCAGCGCCAGCCCATCAAAGACGTTGGGAGAGGTGTGGACGGCGACGAGCGTCGTATTGGCGCTGCGCTGCACAATCGCCGCCGCAGGCAACGCCAGACTGGCCGCAGCATTGGTGAAGACGTTGCCGGAAAGAACCACCGAGTTGGCAGCCACACCGGTCGTGCCCTCGATGGGAACACCTGCCGAATCTGTGTTGGGCTGGATGTTCAGGCCGGCAAAATAAGTGACTCCCGCGGCAGGCGCCACATCGTTGTAAAAAAAGGCGTTGTCACGCACGGTGGCGTTGGCCGAGGCAGGAAAATATGTCGGGTCGGTCGAACGCCCACCGGCAAGGACGAGACCAGACGACCCGCGAATCCGACGAAAGGTGTTGGAAGCAGCAGTCGAGTTGACCAGACAGAGTGTGGCACCGCTGCCGGCCGACACGTCCTGCACCGTGTTGTCGCTGAACGTGCTGTCGACCATCGAGGCCGCCAGGCTCACACCGCTGCGGCTGTTGCCGAAGGTGTTGTGGGTGATCGTGATCGCGGTCAGCCGTGTCTGCAGCTGCGATTGAAACAGGGGGATGTTGCTGGCAAAGATTGTGTTGCCGTCGATCGTGAGGTTCGAGTACAGGATCGACGCTTTCGCCCCCCCGGCCAGCGTGCCTTGAAACTGGTTGCCCAACACGATCCCGCGCGGGCCGCCGCTGGCAGCCGTGTTCACCATCTGGATGTAGTTGTCGGCGATCGTCACATGGGCCACTTCGGCGTTGAGCGGCGCTGTGGGGCTGTTGTTGAACGGAGACTCCCCAAACAAAATTCCCTGCTGTTGGCCGGTCAGCGCACCAATATTGGAATAGATCCAGTTGTTGCGGAGAACGATATGGGTGCGGTACGCGCCGATCGAAGCGTCCCCTGGCTTTGCCACATGGTCGATACGCACATTGATGGCATCGCGGGCAAACTGGGCGGCATTGACAGGGTTGACACGTGGGTTGATCGCAAACCCGTCGATCGTCACAGAGTCGGCCTGGATGTGCACCACAAAGCTGGAACTGCCTCCCGTGCCGTTCAAGATCGATTCGCCGCCGGCGCGAACAGCACCAGTGGCTTTGACCCCAGCCTGAGCGCCGAGCAGGGTCAAGGACTTGTTGACCACAATGTTTTCGCTGTAGGTCCCGGCCGCGACGTTGAGGGTGTCCCCCGCAGCGGCTGCCTGGATGGCTGCCTGAAGGGTCTTGCATGCACGGGTGGCGGCCACGCAGCCGCTGTTGTCCGGGTAACTTGCATCCACCGACCAGATCTGAGCAGACTGTGCCTGGGCCGCAGCGGCGTTGGCCGCTGCAAACAGCAGCACAGCCAGGGCAACGAACACGCCTCTCCAGCCCTGCGGAAAAACGGCAATTTGTTTTGAGCATGTACAAGCGCGTGGAAACTGGACCATCTGAAGCGTCATCGTCGGTTTCACCTTTCTATGCGATGGAACTTGCTGCAAGAGCTGCCCATGCGGACAATTCTTCCACATCCTTTGCCCTGTGTCTGTTGGATTGCCTGTCCTGGGTGCGAATGTAGAGCGTTGTCTGACGGCGTGTGGAACCCGAAGGATACGCCTGTGGCGGCGAAGCCGGTGGGCTCGGGGCAGGCGCTGTACACAGGTACATCTTGGAGAGAAGACGCAGCAGCGGTCAAAAAGGCGCGCCGGTTTGGACATCCTCGGCAGGATGTGGTAGGGGCAGGTCGCTGGCGGATGGGGAAAGGGAGGGGAGAGGGTACATCGAGCACCACCGGCTTGCCTTCGATGGCGAAGACTCTTTTCATGGAATCCTTCTATCCTTGTGGCTGGGTCGAGTCGACCAGGTTGAGTATGCGGCCCTTGGCGCGCTGCACATGGGCCGCGCAGGCGCTCCGCAGCACCGTTTCGTTGCGTGCTTCGAGCGCCTGCAAGATGGCGTCGTGTTCGGGCTCGGTGTAGGGCCGGGCGGGTAGACGTGGTTCAAAATCCCGCTGCGCAGCAAGGCATAGACATCTTCGCGGATGCTCAGCCGGGCGATCGGTGTGATAGATGATGCTGGTGTCACAGGGACAAACGACTCTTTCTGGAAAGTGAAATTAGAAATCAGAAGCTAGAAATTTCTGTTAGAAAACGGCCAGACAATGCCTTTGTCAAGCGGGCACAACCGACAACTGCCTCCCCAAAGTGCCCCGGGTGTACTTCAAGTTGGGGGCAGTCGGGGGATAAGGATGTAGTACACGTGGGCCCAGATACATTCACGAATTCATGTGACG
>JAPLGY010000202.1 GCA_026389955.1 Caldilinea sp.
GGTTAAGGGCGCCGTGCGTTGGGGGGCTCCACAAGCAACTCGGGCAACCCGGCTGCGTCGGGTGCTGTTTCTTCGTCGGGTTGAATCAGCTCTGCGACATAGAGAAAAGGGGTCGGGTCGCTGAACCCTCCCCAACCGTCAAAACGGTTGTAAGGACGAAATCGGACTGTAAAATGGAGATGACAGGGGACATTGCGCAGCGCAGCGGTGCGCGCCAGCACGTCGCCTTGCTGGACATGCTGCCCGCTTTCGACCAAAATGGTGCCCAACTGCGCGTAGAGAGATTCTCCCCAGAGATGTTCTACCTTGATATAGAATCCCAACCCGGCTGGATCTCGGCTGATTTCTACCACCCGCCCTTCGGCGGCGGCCAGCACTGGGGTGTTCGGTGCTGCCAGCAGGTCGACCCCTGGGTGCCCTTTGAGCGGGATGCCGTTGTAGGTCTGAGGCGCGTGGTTGTCTGGGCGGGCTCCCCAGCCTTGGAGCACGCTCGCCTCGGTCTGTTCCAGAGGAAGGATCAGGACGATCCCTTCGGGCTCATACTGGCTGGATTGTTGGAGGTAACGCTGGGGACGCATCGGCATAGATTTTTTGTGATCTGCTGCGCTGTCCAATTAGACAGCGGATCCACAGTTGCATATACTCAAGGCTTGTTGAACTACAAAAAGTATACGCTGTGTCGGACACAGAGTCCAAACGCACGTGGAGAACCGTATGCCTATCTATGAATTTGTCTGTCACGACTGCAGCCATGAATTTGAAAAGATTCAGGCGTTTTCAGAGAGCAGCACTCCTGCCTGCCCCAACTGCCAGGGGGTTCATGTTCGTCGAAGAATCAGCCAGCCTGCGATCCATTTCAAAGGCAGCGGCTGGTACATCACGGACAGCAAGACATCTTCCAAATCTTCTGTTACGGGCAAGAAGGAAGAGGGTGCTGCTGCCAAAGAAGAAGGGAGCGCGCCCGCCGAGCCCCCCAAAGCGGCGGCAGAGGCTGCGCCGGCTCAGCCTGATTGAAGCCTTCCCGAAATTTGTGTACAATAAACGCATTCGTTTGCCGCTCCAGGTGCATTCTGCAAGCAATGTCGCGGCCGATTTTGTAACCACCACTGAGTAGCGAAGAGAGGCAGGGAGGATGCATGATGACGGTTCCCAAACGGTTTGATGTATTGCGTTTTCTGGGTGCTTTGCTCAAAGTTCTGGCCTGGATCTCCTTGGTGCTTTCGATCTTGGGGGCGGTCGCTGTCGTGTTGCTCCCACAGATGTTGAGTGGGGCGCTGGGGGAGAATGCCGGGCTGCTGACCGCTGCTGGGGGAGGATCCATCGTAGCAGGCGTCGCCGTGCTGCTTGGCGGGCTGCTCTATTTCATTGCGCTCTTCGCCGCAGGGGAATCGATCCATTTGCAGCTGGCGATCGAAGAAAACACGCGGCTGACCGCTGCACTGCTGCTCAAAATGCACCAAGATACGCAACCTGAACCGCAGCCAGCCAGCTATGCAGGTGGATTTACCAACGAACCTGCCCCGTACCGTTGAGCAAAAGTGCAGCGTGCCTGCCTTGTGACTGCGTGAACCGGCCCTGCTCAGGGCCGGTTCACGCTATTCTTCATTCTTCGCTCAGAATGCCGTTGAGCACCATGGTGACGACACTGATAATGACGCTCGCCAGCAGTGCCCACCAGAAATTGTCGATCTGAAAGGACCCTGGGAAAAACCAGGCGGTGATGTACAGCAGCCATGTGTTGATGACGATTCCAAAAAGACCCAGCGTCAACAGGACCAGCGGGCAGGTCAGGAGCACCAGCAGCGGTTTGAGAACCGTCATCAACAGCCCGAGCACCGCCGAAATCATCACCAACAGCCCAAAATTGCCTTCAATGTGGATGCCGGGCAGCAGCCAGGTTGTGATTCCCACGGCGAGGGTCAGCACGATCCAGCGGACCAGAAACGATCGCATCGTTTGTCTCCTCTCCAAAAACAAGCCATCTTGCCTCCCCCTGGGCTCTGCCTAAGGGGAGAATTGGAACAGATTCGTGCATCGGCAAAAGAAAACGATGTTTGCTCTTGTCGATGCTTCCGCTATAATAGCATAAGATCGTGTGTTCTCTATCACTTGGCGGCAAACCTTGTCCCAGCCAGAGAATACACAGCATTGTTTGTGTTTTTTACAATCGGTTCCAACATTGAGAGGAGAGAGAAACCCATGCAGAAGAAGCGATCTGCTGTTTTTTTGTCGATAGCACTGGTCTGTACCCTGTTGCTGTCCGCCTGCACCACAGTGGCCCCTGCCCCCGCCCCTGCTGCCAGCGCAGACGAACCTGCCGCCCTCCAGATCGGTCTGGTCACAGATGTCGGCCGTGTCAACGACCGCAGCTTCAACCAGTCTGCCTGGGATGGGGTGCTGCAGGCAGCGGCTGAACTCGGCCTGCAGGAAGGTGAAGAGGTCAAATACATCGAGACCCAAGATTCCAAGGATTACGCCGACAATATCCAGCAGTTTGTCGACGCTGGGTTCGACGTGATCGTGACGGTGGGGTTTGCGCTGGGCGAAGCGACCCTGGTGGCCGCACAGGCCCATCCTGACATCTACTTCATCGGGGTGGACCAGTTTCAAGGGGAAGCGCTGCCCAATCTGACCGGGCTTGTCTTTCACGAGGATCAGTCGGGCTTTCTGGCGGGTGCTCTGGCCGCCATGTTGAGCAAGAGCGGCACGATCGCAGCTGTGCTGGGCACCGACCTGGTGCCGCCGGTCGTCGCTTTCAAAGAGGGCTATGAAGCGGGTGCCCGCTTCATCAACCCGGAGATCACCATTCTCTCGACCTACCACCCTGGCGAGATCTCGCAGGCGTTCACCGACCCTGAATGGGGCGCCGCGACCGCCAAACAGGCGCTCGACCAGAAGGCGGATGTGATCTTCGGCGCCGGCGGCATGACCGGCAACGGTGCGCTGCAGGAAGTCGCAGCTGCCCCGGGCGCGGGAACCGAGATTTTCTGCATCGGCGTCGATACGGACCAGTGGGAGACGCTGCCAGCCGCTCACCCCTGTCTGGTCTCCAGCGCCATGAAGCTGATCACCCCTTCGGTGCTCGACCTGATCACCACCTACGCTGCGGATGGCTCGATGACAGCCGGGAACTACTTCGGCGGCGCCGGCCTGGCCCCCTTCCACGATTTCGACGCGCAGATCTCCCCGGAGATCAAGGAAAAGTTGAACGAGATTGCCGCAGGCCTTGCCGACGGCAGCCTGTCGACGGGATACTGATCCAGAGCGGTCGTTCGGACCTTCTGTCGACGATCCGTTGGGCAAGAGGCAAGGAAAACTCCTTGCCTCTTGTCTTATCCGCTGGCCAACTGGACAATTTCCGGGAGGAGCGATGTACATTTTTTCTCTGCGGCGGGCTGGGCAACTGCTGGCTGTGCCGATCCTGGCCGTATTCTCGGCGCTGCTGGTCGGCGCTCTCCTGATGTGGCTTTTCGGCGACGACCCGCTGGCAGCGTACCGTGGGCTCTGGGAAGGGGCGTTCGGCAGCCCCCGTGCCTGGTCCACCACGGTTCGTAAGATGACCCCTCTGATTTTGACCGGTCTGTCGGTTTCGATCGCCTTCAAAGCCGGGCTCTTCAACATCGGCGCCTCCGGACAGTTTATCATCGGCACCGTCTGCTCGGTGGCGGTCGGGGTCAATTTTGAGGGCATGCCGGCGCACCTGCTCCTGGCACTCTTGGCAGGAGTCGGCGGGGGGGTGCTGTGGGGCTTGATTCCCGGCCTGCTCAAGGTATTCACCGGCGCGCACGAGGTGATCGTCACCATCATGCTTAACTACGTGGCCAGCCTGTTTGCCGCCTGGACGGTCTATGCGGGCGGAACCCAGGGGCAGACCCCAGGTCCCCTGTGGGATGTCAATGCCGGTCCCATCTCACGCACGGCGGAGGTTCTGGCCAGCGCGCGGCTGCCCTGGATTTTTGGGGAACCCTACCGGGTGCACTGGGGGGTGCTGCTGGCGATAGGGGTGGCCCTGGCCATGTGGTGGCTGATCTTTAAGACGACGCTGGGGTTTGCCACGCGCACGGTCGGCGCCAACAGCAAAGCCGCCCGCTACGCCGGCATCAACGTGCGCTGGATCACGGTGTTGACGCTGATGATCGCCGGCGGCGTGGCTGGGCTGGCGGGGGCGATCGAGACCCTCGGGCTCAACCACCGTTTTGCCCCAGAATTTACCGGGGGCGTGGGCTTCGACGGGATCACGGTCGCGCTGCTCGGCCAGACCAACCCGCTGGGGGTCCTCTTGTCTGCCTTTTTGCTCGGTGCCCTGGACGCAGGCAGCGCTCGGATGCAGTTTGACTCGGGGGTAGCCGCTGACATCATTCAGGTCATCCAGGCGTTGGTGCTGACCTTTGTGGCCGCTCCGGCGATCATCCGGCAGCTCTATCGCCTGCGCAAACCCGGCGACCTGCCGGAGTCAACCGTCTTCAACAGCGGGTGGGGGAGGTAATCGGTATGGGGAATCGTCTCTTGCGGGGCACCTCACTGCTGGCGATGTTTCTGGCTGTCGCAGCGGTGGTCATGACACTGTTGGTCAACACCACGTCCCTGGGCGAACATCCGTGGCTGCGTGTTTTTTTTAGCGTGAGCGCCCTCAACTTCACCTTGCGCGCCAGCGTGCCGCTGATCCTGGGCGCGCTGTGCGGCATTCTGTGCGAGCGCACCGGGATCGTCAACATCGGGATCGAAGGGATGATGCTGGCAGGCGCCTTTGCGGCGTTCGTGGCCAAGACCAGCACCAACGACTGGCCGCTGTTGGCCAGCCTGCTCTTTGGCGTGGGGGTCTCCCTGGCTGTCGGCGGAGCGATGGGGCTGCTGCACGCCCTTTTTTCGATCCGCTACCGCATGGATCAGATCATTTCGGGCACTGTGCTGATCATCCTGGCGGCTGGCATCAGCGCCTATCTTTTCGACCGCGATGCTGTGGCCGAAGGCAAATTTGGGGCGATCGCCCTCCCAGGCCTCTCTCAGATCCCTGTCTTTGGCGAGGTGTTTTTTTCCAATCCTCCTCTCACCTACCTCGCACTGCTGCTGGTGGTCGTGGTGCATGTGGCGCTCTTTTTCTCGCGTTGGGGGGTGCGCACGCGCGCCTGCGGCGAACACCCGCGTGCAGCGGATACGGTCGGCATCGACGTCAACCGGTTTCGCTATGTGAACACCATGCTGGGGGGCATGCTGGCCGGTCTGGCCGGCGGTTTTCTTGTCCTGGAGGCGGTCGGTCAGTTTCAAGAAGGGATGACCGCCGGGCGTGGCTTTATCTCGCTGGCTGCAATGATCTTTGGGAATTGGATGCCGTTTGGCGCCATGGCGGCGGCCCTGCTTTTCGGGTATACGCAGGCGCTGCAAAACGAGCTGCTGCTGGCCGGGATCACCACCGTGCCCCGCCAGTTCGTCAGCATGATCCCCTACGTGGTGACGATCGTGGCGGTCTCCGGCTTTGTCGGCCGTGTGCGCCCGCCTGCCGCTGAGGGCAAAGTCTACGAAACCGAAAGTGGGTCCGAATGAGCCAGCAAGGAGCATGGCCGATGAGTCACCCTGCCGTTCCCGCCCTGGAGGCCCGCTCGATCACGAAAATCTTCCCAGGCGTTGTCGCCAACCAGGAGGTCAGCTTGCAGGTCCATGCCGGCGAGATCCTGGCCTTGCTCGGCGAAAACGGGGCGGGCAAGTCCACCCTGATGAACGTTCTTTTTGGCCTCTACCACCCAACCCAGGGCGAAATCTGGGTCGACGGCCGGCCGGTCACCTTGAAAACCCCGCGCGATGCCATTGCCCTCGGCATCGGGATGGTGCACCAGCATTTTCAGCTGGTTCCTGTCATGACCGTCATCGACAATATCATGCTGGGCGACGAACCCATTCGCTATGGGCTGTTGGATCGCCGCCATGCCGAGGAACGGATCCGGGCGCTCTCCCACCAGTATGGGCTGGCCGTCGACCCCCACAGCGTGATCGAAGATCTGCCGGTCGGCATCCGCCAGCGTGTGGAGATTCTCAAGGCGCTTTACCGCAACGCCAAAATCTTGATCCTCGACGAGCCGACCGCAGTGTTGACCCCGCAGGAGATCGAAGGGCTCTTTGCTGTGATGGAAACGCTCAAACAGCAGGGCAAAGCGATGATCTTTATCACCCATAAGCTCAAAGAGGTGCTGCGCATCGCCGATCGGATCCTGGTGCTGCGCAGCGGGCGGGTCGTCGGCGAGGCAGACCCCCAGACGGCCACCCAGTCCCAGCTGGCCGCGTTGATGGTGGGCCGTGAGGTGATTCTGACGGTGGAGAAAGGGGCATCCCGCCCCGGCGCAGCCGTGCTCGAGCTCACCAACCTCCAGGCAAAGAGCGATCTCGGCGAGCCAGTGCTGCGCGGCGTGTCACTCCAGGTGCGCGCAGGGGAGATCGTCGGGGTTGCCGGTGTGCAAGGCAACGGCCAGACCGAACTGGTCGAGGTGATCACCGGGTTGCGGCGGGCCAGCGGCGGCCAGGTGCGTATCGGTGGGGTCGACCGCACCCACGCCAGCCCAGGCCAGATCATCCACGCTGGCCGCTGCAGCCATGTGCCCGAGGACCGCCATGCCTACGGCATGGTCGACAGCTACACAGTCGCCGACAACCTCATCCTGAACCAGTATGCCCAGCCCCCCTTCGCCAGAGCAGCCACCATTCAACAGGCCGCCATTGCCGAACACGCCGAGAAACTTGTCAAAAAATTCGACGTGCGCACCCCCAGCATCGAGACGCCCGGCGGCAGCCTGTCGGGCGGAAACCAACAAAAAATGGTCGTCGCCCGCGAGTTCAGCCGCCCAATCCAGCTGCTGATCGCCGCCCAGCCGACCCGCGGGATCGACGTCGGTTCGATCGAATTTATCCACCAACAGATCGTGGCCAAGCGGGACGAAGGGGTCGCTGTGCTGTTGGTCAGCGCCGAACTCGACGAGATCCTGGCCCTCTCTGACCGCATTGCTGTGATCTATCAGGGCCGGATCCTCGACGTCGTCGACCGTGCTGCGGCGACACGCGAGGGGCTGGGGCTCCTGATGGCTGGGGTCAAGGGCGAACCGACCCAGGATGTGCGTTGACCCAATCTGAGTGTTGAGCTGATCTATGAGCCGAACCGCAATCGTCTACGACGCCTACAACCTTCGCCATACGCTCGAAGGCCATCCTGAAAATTTTCGCCGTCTGCAGGGGACGCTGGAACTGCTGGCAGAAGAAGGGATGTTGGACAAGCTGGCCCAGGTGCCCAGCACACCAGCCCCCCTCGACGCCATTCTGGCGGTACACACGCCCCAGTACGTGGAGCGGCTGCGCACGATCGCACGCCGCGGCGGCGGCTTGCTCGACCCGGACACCTACGTCAACGCCGACAGCTACGAGGCAGCCCTGCGCGCCGCTGGGGGGCTGCTCAACCTGGTCGATGCTGTGCTGTGGAAACAGGTCGACAACGGTTTTGCGCTGGTGCGCCCGCCCGGGCACCACGCCGTCGCGCAGCAAGGCATGGGCTTTTGTCTCTTTGCCAACGCAGCCATCGCCGCCCGTTGGGCACAGCGCCAGCACGGAGTCGAGCGGATCCTGATCGTCGACTTCGATGTGCACCACGGCAACGGGACCCAGGACATCTTTTTCAAAGACCCCAGCGTGCTTTTTTTTAGCACCCATCAGTTTCCGTACTACCCAGGAACCGGGGCTGCCACCGAGCTGGGGGCGGATGAAGCCTGCGGGGCGACAGTCAATGTGCCCTTCCCCCCCCACGTCGGCGACAAAGGCTACCTGGAAGCTTTTCAGCGCATCCTGGCCCCGGTGGCCCGCCGCTTCCACCCCGACTTGATCCTGCTTTCTGCCGGCTTCGACGCGCACTGGCTGGACCCCCTGGCCAGCATGGGGCTGAGTCTGACAGGCTACGCAGCGCTGGTGCAGGAACTCATGGCGCTGGCCGACGAGCTGTGCAGAGGACGGCTGGTCTGTGTTCTAGAAGGGGGGTATCATCTGCGGGTGCTGGCCCATGCAGTCTTGACGACCTTCCAGGTGTTGCGCCGAGAACAGACCCCCCCCAGCGATCCGTTCGGACTCCCGGCCGCAAGCGAACGGCCTGTACATGCCCTGTTCGACCAGCTGAAACGCCTCCACAACATCCGCGAAAGCTCCCACCATTCGATGCCGTCGCGCTGGCTGGAGTGGGACGAGGATTTTGGGGTGTAGGCGATGACAGCTGCCCAACCTGCCCTGGATCTGTCCCAAAGACCAGGAGAGACGATCGTGGAGCTGGCCCAGGTCAGCCGGGCTGCGGAGACTGCGCTGCTGGCAGGCGAACCAGAACAGGCCGCCCACCTGGCTCGGCTGGTCCTGCTTCGCCTGCCCCGCCATCTGGCTTCCTATGAGCGGGTGATCCGGGCCGCCTGGACACTCAAACGCTGGCAGGAGGGAGAGGACTGGGCGCGGCGGCTGCTGCAGGCAGACCCCGGCAATGCTGTCG
>JAPLGY010000766.1:0-1570 GCA_026389955.1 Caldilinea sp.
TTCTGGGGGGGGCACTCCCGGTAGCGGTGGCCGCCTTTGCCTACCCCGCCGGGCTGCAGCTGCTCTGGGAAGCACGGAACGGCGGCCACCCCGCGATCCCACATCTCGTCGACCCTGTGCTGAACGACAGTTTTGCCCGTGTGCTGCTGTTGACAATGGGTTCGCTGCCTTTCTGGCTGTCGGCAATCATATTTACCCAGCCCCCTCCCCCCTCCGCAGGCCAATGGGCCAGCACGGCGTGGGTCGCCCTGCTGGCCGGCGTCGTTGCAACCAGCCTCTTTGTCTATGCCCGCCATCGAGCGCGCAACAGCTACGAGCTGGCAGCCGTGGATGCAACGCAGGCTGGTGAGGCCATTTTTGCCCTGCTGGGTGAAATCGTTTTGCTCGGGGCAACGCCGCCCAGCCTGACAGCTCTGGCCGGGATCGGGCTGACCCTGCTGGGGCTGGTCCTTTATCTGCTGGAACCATACCGCCAAAACGGCTGAAGGGTGTCGATCATGTTTTTATCAGAGGCCTGTCGGCAAACCACATGAATCTGCGCAGCGTTTTTCACCTGGAAGGCTGGCTTTTGATCTTTTTGGGGGGCACCATGCTGGTGCCGATCCCATTCACCCTTTACTACGATTCGCCTACCGATCTGCTCGCCTTTGTCTTTTCCGCGTCTCTCACTGCTGTCACCGGCCTGCTGATCGTAAGGCTCACCCATCTCCAACAGGATGTGCGGGTGCGCGAGGGGTTTGCCATCGTCACGTTCGGCTGGTTGCTTGCCGCAACCTTCGGCGCTTTGCCGTTTGTCCTCTCCGGCGCACTCCCGTCTTACACCGATGCCTTTTTTGAGACAATGTCTGGCTTCACCACAACAGGCGCCTCTATTCTGACCGACGTCGAAGCCTTGCCGCGCGGCCTCCTCTTCTGGCGTAGCTTCACACACTGGATCGGCGGCATGGGCATCATTCTACTTTCGCTGGCCATCTTGCCTTCACTCGGCGTCGGCGGCATGCAGCTGTTCAAAGCCGAAGTGCCAGGCCCAGTTGCTGACAAGCTCACACCCCGGATCGCAGAGACAGCCAAAATTTTGTGGACAGTCTACGCGCTGCTCTCCGCCGCCCAGACTGTGTTGTTGATGCTGGGCGGAATGGATCTGTACGACGCCCTCAGCCATGCCTTTGCCACGATGGCGACCGGTGGCTTTTCGACCCACAACGCCAGCATTGCCGCCTACCCCAGCCCCTATCTTCAGTGGATCATCCTCATCTTTATGTTTCTCGCTGGCGCCAATTTTGCACTGCACTACCGTGTGCTTCTGCACGGCTGGCTTGTCTACCGCCAAAATCGGGAGTTCCTGGTCTACCTGTCGCTGATCGGCGGATCCACCCTGCTGATCTATCTGCTGACCGCCGGCTTCGAGGGAAAACACAGCGAAAAAGCGGTGCGAGACGCGCTCTTTCAGGTCGTCTCGATCCAGACCACGACCGGCTTTGTCAGCGTCGATTACGAACAGTGGCCCTTCTCAGCCCAGCTGATCCTGCTGTTGTTGATGTTTGTGGGGGGATGCGCAGGGTCCACCAGC
>JAPLGY010000766.1:1596-3471 GCA_026389955.1 Caldilinea sp.
TCCACCAGCGGCGGCATGAAGGTCCTGCGGCTCTACCTGCTCGGCAAATTTGTGGCCGCTGAACTGCAGCGGCTGATCCACCCCCAGGCGATTGTTCTTGTACGCATGCGCCAGCAGACGATTCCACGCGATGTGATGACCCACGTGATCGGGTTTGCTGTGCTCTATCTTCTCGTCTTTGCGACAGGGACCCTGCTGGTTGCCTTGCTCGGCTTCGACATGCCGACTTCTTTCGGCGCTGTCGCAGCCACCCTCGGCAACGTCGGGCCTGGGCTGGGCGACGTCGGAGCCCTCGACAACTTTTCAGCATTCCCGACTGCGGGCAAATGGCTGCTGTCGTTTTTGATGCTGCTTGGCCGCCTGGAGCTCTACACGGTGCTGATCCTCTTTGCACCAGCCTACTGGCGTCGTTGATTTCTCCCGAGAAAGAAAACCTGCATGCTGCAAAATTGCCATACGGGCAGCAGACACGTACAATACACAAAGAGGCAAAGAGGCCTTCAACCGCTCGGCAGGGCCAGCCGGGCTTTTTTGTGCCATAAAATGAAGGCGGGCTCTGCTGGCAGCTCCCGCAAACAGGAACCTATGCATTCTATTCAGACACCACCCCATCCGGCCCATGCCGGCCGCACCACCGTCTCGCGCAGCGATCTTCGCAATATCGCCATCATTGCCCACGTCGACCACGGCAAAACGACCCTCGTCGACGGAATGCTCCGCCAGACCAAAGTCTTCCGTGACAACCAGACAATTGTCGAACGCGTGATGGATTCCAACGACCTCGAACGCGAGCGAGGGATCACCATTCTGGCCAAAAACACCAGCGTCGAGTACCGCGGCACGACCATCAACATTGTCGATACGCCCGGCCACGCCGATTTTGGTGGGGAGGTCGAACGCATCATGCATATGGTCGACGGCGTGCTGCTGCTGGTCGATGCCGTCGAGGGACCGATGCCCCAGACCCGCTTTGTGTTGCGGCAAGCCCTCGAGCGCGGCCTGCCGGCCATAGTCGTCGTCAACAAGATCGACCGCCCAGCCGCCCGCCCCGACTATGTTGTCAACGCCACCTTCGACTTGTTTATCGCCCTGGGCGCCACCGACGAGCAATCTGAATTTCCAGTTGTCTACACACGGGCGCTCGAACAGCGTGCCGGCTACCAACCCGACGCACTGGCTCCCAACCTCGACCCTCTCTTCGATACGATCGTCAGCTACCTGCCCCCCCCCCAGATCGACCCCACCGGGCCTACCCAGCTGTTGGTGGCGACGATCGAGTACAGCAGCTATGTGGGCAAAATTGCAGTCGGTCGACTCCACAGCGGCTCTCTGCGCTCCGGCCAGTCGATTGTACGTATCAACCCGCAGGGCGAGCACGAAACTGCCAAAATTTCTCAGCTGTATGTCTTCCGCAACTTGCAGCGGGTGGCGGTCGAAGAGGCCAGTGCTGGCAGCATCGTAGCCGTCGCCGGGATCGAAACGGTCGGGATCGGCGACACGCTGGCCGACCCCAATGACCCACAGCCGCTCCCACCAATCACCGTCGAAGAACCGACCGTCCGCATGACCTTCGCCGTCAACGACAGCCCCTTCGCTGGCCGCGAGGGCCAGTACCTGACCAGCCGCCAGGTGCGCGCCCGTCTGTACAACGAACTAGAACGCAATGTGGCGCTGCGCGTGCAGGAGACCGAACGAGCCAACGAGTTCATTGTCTCCGGGCGCGGCGAGCTACATCTCGCCATCCTGATCGAAACCATGCGCCGTGAAGGCTATGAGTTTTCCGTCAGCCGGCCAGAAGTTATCTTCAAACAGGGCGCCGACGGGGTCGAAGAACCGATCGAACAGGTCTTTGTCGAGGTCGCCCAGGAGTACCTG
>JAPLGY010000615.1 GCA_026389955.1 Caldilinea sp.
CCAGCAGGGGGCTGGCGGCGGCCAGCGCTGCTGGCCTTGCAGAGACCCTGTCAGGCGGGTCGACGGCCGACTTTTTCTTGCGGCGTGGGGCATCGCCCTTGTTTTTTGCAGCCATCAGAGTGCTCCTGGTTGCTGCACAGCTTTCTCTGCACAGCGTGTCCTGTTGCCGGCCTATTCCAGCGGTGTGATGCCGTACTCTGTGCGCAGTGTCTGCAGCGGCCAGCGTCGGAAGACGTGGGCTTTGGCAGGGGTGGCAGCCTGTTGTTCCCAGAAAAGCGCTTTCTGGCGTCCGATCGCGTTGGCTTCCAGAAAGTCGTTGGTGCCAATCATGGTGGTTTCGAGATAGTCCCAGCGGTTGCTGTTGGGGGCGCTTTCCCAGCCGACAAAGGCGTGGCCGGGCACGAAGACGAGCGCCGGGTTGAGTGTCATGGCTTCCAGCAGGCTGGCAAAGAGCAGCGTGCCGTCGATGCAGTTGGCCTGCGCTTCCTGCAGCGTCTCGCGCGGCAGCCGAACCCGCTGTCCGCGTGCTCCCTGGTCAGGGTTGAACGTGACCAGCGAATTGACGTAGGTGATGTTGGCGGTGTATTTGAGTGCATCGAAGAGGGCACGCACCTGCAAGGTGACGTCACTTTGGTAGCCAGCCAGCTGGCGGTCGGGGTGACGGTCGGCGGCCTGGCGCAGAAAGCGCATCACCTCGCGCTGGTTGGGGGTGACGAACGCCCCGAAATAGCGGCTGAGGTCGACCCAGCTGCCGTTGGCGGGGTCGCGCACGGCGAGCGGAGCTGCGTTGCGGGCGAGCAGCCAGACGGGCAGGGTTTCGTGGGTTTCGACCTTGCCGTCGTCGAGATCTTCCACCAGCACGGCGACGGTGGCCCGGGTCAGCTCCTGGACGGCCTGGGTGTGTTCGGGAAAGAGCGTTGGCAGCAGGGCTGCGCTGCGCGTCGCTTCTGTGCGGCCGCGCGGGGCCAGCTCCAGGGTGGCTATCGCGTGGGCGCTGTAGCCTTCCAGGCTTGCCTGGATGCGCAGCCGGCGCTGGCGCCCTGGGGCAGAGTTTTCGACGACAACTTCGACCAGCGGGTCGGTCTGGGCGTCGAGCAGGTGGTAGATTCCGGTGGGAACGTGGGCCATGCGCAGCCGGACTGTGGCTTTGAGCTGGGTGACTGCGCTGCTGCGGGTCACGCTGGCAGTGGATTCAGGAGGGACAGCGGCTTCTGCAGCGCTGTGGGGGCTTGGCTGGAGGGTGGCCAACTCCTCTTCGACTGCGCCAGCCTCGTCCAGCGCCTGGGCCAGTGCAGTCGGGTCGGTGGCAGCAAGCACTGTCTGCTGCAAGGCTCGGGCGCGCAGCTGCAGCCGGTAGATCTGTTGGCGAAGCTCAGGGGAAGCAGGTTCGGCAGGCATGGGGTAGCTTCCTTACGCTGGAAATGGATAGATCTGTCCGATAAACTCCTTGTCCAGCGCCGAGAGTTCGCTGTTGCTCCAAGGGATCTCGAACCCTCCCCGCGTGAGTTCTTTAGGAACCGGGTAGAGCATGATCGAGTGTGGGTCAAAGCGGGTGTAGGCATCGGCTTTGGAGCGGGCCAGCACATTGGAGCGTGTGTAGGCTTCGTCCCAGCCATTGGTCTGCCGGTAATAGTCGAGCACCTTGGCTTCGTTCCAGGGAATTTCGGCGGCAGGGGAAAGATGTTCGTGTACCAGGCCGAGGGCATGGCCGAACTCGTGCAGCACGACCCGTCGGTACTCGACAAGCGGGGTCGTCGGCGTAAGCCAGCCCAGGTTCATGGTGGGCCGGCCGGCCAGCTGTGACAGGCTGCAGTCGGTTCCCATGTAGGACCAGGAGCCCGAGTTCGGGTTGAAGGAGATGCGAATTTCTGCTTCTGGCCCGGCACCGAAGACAAACTGAATGTTGGCGTGCTGGCTCCACTCGGCCACGATCTCTTCGACGTGGCGTTGCACAGCGCGTTCGCCTGCCAGAAAATGCACACGCAACGCCATGTCCTTTCTTGTTTTTCAATGGAGTCCATTTTGCGTAGACACTGATGGGTGGCCTTTATACATAAAGCGTACCCCAGGTCGAGAGAAATGTCAATGGGTTTTGGCGTTTTTTGCCAGCCTCAGGGGGGCGTGCTAGGATCTACAGACAATGTCTATCTTCGTGACCAGGGGCAGAGCGTGAGCAGAGCATTTCAGTTTGAGCTGCATGTGGCGGATGGGGGGGCGCGGTGCAGCACTTTGTCTACGCCGCACGGCCCGGTCGAGATGCCAGCCTTTGCCCCGGTCGGCACCCAGGCCAATGTGAAGACCCTGGAGCCGCGCGACCTGTGCGAAGCCGGCGCCTCTTTGATCCTGTCCAACACCTACCACCTTTATCTGCGGCCGGGCCATCAGCTGATCGAGCGGATGGGCGGGCTGCACTGTTTTATGGGGTGGGACGGGCCGATCCTGACCGACTCGGGGGGCTATCAGGTCTTCAGTCTGGCGGGCAGCCGCAAACTGGGCGACGATGGGGTGCTCTTTCGCAGCCATCTTGACGGTTCGCTGCATCAGTTTACGCCAGAGAAGGTCATGGAGATCGAGCAGGCGCTTGGGCCTGACATTGCGATGGTGCTGGACGAATGCCCGCCGCCGCTGGACCGTCTGTACAACGAAGAGGCCTTGGAGCGGACACACCGCTGGGCAGAGCGCTGTCGGCGTGCCCATCGACGGGCTGACCAAGCCTTGTTTGGCATTGTCCAGGGGGGAATTTTTGCGGATTTACGGCTGCGCAGTGTGGAATTTTTGTGTCAGCTGGAGTTTCCCGGCTATGCGATCGGGGGGTTGGCGGTTGGTGAGACCAAAGAGCAGATGTATGCGATGCTGGACGTAGTTGGGCCGGCGCTGCCAGCGGACAAACCGCGCTATCTGATGGGGGTAGGGGCGCCGGAAGACATTGTGGAGGCGGTCGCCCGTGGGGTGGATCTGTTCGACTGTGTGTTGCCGACGCGGGTGGCGCGCAACGGCCAGCTGCTGACGCCCGACGGGCGCATGAACCTGCGCAACGCCCAATACGCCGAAGATCCCCGGCCGGTTCAGGAGGAGTGTCGTTGTTACACTTGTCGCACCTTCAGCCGGGCCTATCTGCGCCATCTGTACAAAGCGGGTGAGATCAGTGCGCTGCGTCTGGGCACGATCCACAATGTTTACTTCATGGTGGACCTGATGCGGCAGATTCGGGCTGCGATCCGCTCGGGGGGCTTTGGCTCGTTCCGCCAGCGTTTTCTGGAGCGTTATCAGATGACCAACCAAACCGTGCGGCATGCACAGCGTGCGCTGCGGCAGTCAAAGCGAGCACAAAAATGAGTGAATCGATCGATCTGATTCAGGCAGTGATTTTGGGGTTTGTGCAAGGGGCGACCGAGTTTGTTCCGGTCAGCAGCAGCGGCCATCTGGTTCTGGTGCCCTGGCTGTTGGGGTGGCCGGCGCCGTCGTTGTTGTTCGACACGCTGTTGCACTGGGGAACGTTGGTGGCGGTGCTGATTGTCTTCTGGCGGGAGTTTTTGTCGATGGGAAGTGCCTGGGTGCAAAGCATTGCCCGGCGGTCGTTGGCCGACCCCGATGCGCGCACCGCCTGGTTTATCGTGGTGGGCACGCTGCCGGCGGTGGCTGCCGGGCTGCTTTTTGACGACCTGCTCGAATCGTTTTTTCTCAATCCGCTGGCGGTGGGCTGTTTTTTGCTGGTGACGGCCGTGCTGCTCTGGTTGAGCGAGCAATTGGTGCTGCGGTCGGGAGGGGGGCGTGCGTTGACCCAGATGCAGTGGCTGGACGCCGCAGCGATCGGGGTGGCCCAGGCATTGGCCCTGCTGCCGGGGGTCAGCCGCAGCGGCAGCACGATTGCGGCAGGGCTGGCGCGCGGGATTCGGCGTGACCAGGCCGCGCGTTTCAGCTTTTTGCTGGGCACACCGGCCATTCTGGGGGCTGGGCTGCTG
>JAPLGY010000048.1 GCA_026389955.1 Caldilinea sp.
GTCGTCTTTCTGGTCGGCGCTCGACACCCTGGCGTAGAGGGCGATGCCGGCAGGTGCATCGATCTGCTCACGCACGATGACGGTGCCTGTTTCGGTCTGATAGGCGTCGAGCTTTCCCTCTTTCCACCAGCGCCATGCGGTCTTGCAGCTGATCCCCAGTTTCTCGGCGTATGCGCTCAGTTTTATGAGGAATTTGATGACATATATGGCTACATGTGTCATCAAATTATTTAAATTAATTCTACCCCTTTGTCTTTGCCGCGCACTTTGGGCTTTCAGACTTACTCGACCTTCAAATACGTCACCTCGAACGCCTTACACGCCCGGTACTGCTGCAGCCGGTTGGCAAATGCAAACGCGTCGTTCATCTCGTAGTGCTGGTAGATATCCAGCCCGCGGTCCAGCAGAATTTTCCAGCCGTGGTCGGTGACGATGTGGCGAGCGTGGATCGTGTTGGTGGCGTCGAATTTCCAGGTCAACTGGATGCCGATGGCAGCTGCTGCAGTCTGCATCTGCTCAAGAAATCCACGCTGCTGCTCCCCCTTGAATTCATCTTCGGCAGTGACCAGGTGAACGGCAATTTCTTCATCGTCTGCTTTCTGCCGTGCAACCGTTTCCAGAAACTCCATGAAATTGCGCGCCTGGTAAAAGAGGCGAATGTACGGGTCGGTGACGACGATGTGCTGCGCGCCGCGCAGGTAGGGGCCAAACAGTTGCTCGTAGGTGACGCCGCGCTGGTATTCCTGGAAGGTCAGATGCCTTGGCTGCGGCCCGTTGGCCAGGGATGGGGGCGACCCTGTCGCAAGTCGCTCTGGCTGCACGACAGCATCCGCCGCTTCCATCTCCTCGGCGCTGGCTGAGCCGCCAGAATAGCGCGGGTACAATTCTTCCTCAAGGGTCTTGACGGTCCGTTTGCTGCCGTCGCGACGCTGATAGCCAAAATGAACCTCAGCGTAGGTGGGGTCAATACGCATCAATTGGTCCTTCACGCGCCGGCGGCCTTCGATGGCGAACTTGAGCAGTTCCTCGATCTCTGCCACAGTCGCCTCACGGTGTGGATACAGAATCTTCATCAAACCAGAGAAGGTCTTCTGCACGCCGGTGCGGTCGCGGTCGGATAGATCAGCGAAAAGCTCGAAGTGGTCTCGGTAGAGATGCGAGAAGTCATGGTTGCGCAAATTGCGCAGAATCTCAGCAAGATAGTCGACGACAAAACCATAGCCCGCGGAGAACATCTCGCCGCGAATGATGTCCACTTCCCAGCCTGGAATGTAGAAGTGCAGACGATCCAGAAAGGCCGAATCGTGGTATTGTTCCGGCAGGTCGTCGAAGAGATCGCTGTGTTTGAGCATGAACGGCAGCGTATGCTGCGTGTTGCCGACGAAGGTCATGGATGCCTCGGCGCCCAACGTCTCGATGCCGCGCGAGAAAGACTTGTTGGCCATGTAGTTCTTGAGGATATCGACCAGCGCCTTGTCGGCCCGCTTCTTCTTGCCGGCGAACTCGTCGAAGGCCACCACGTCCCAGTAGCAAACGAGACCTATACGACCGTTCGAGTTGTTGACAAAGAGTTTGGCTACGCTGACCTCGCCGCCCGAAATCAGAATGCCGTGCGGCGAGAACTCGGAGTAGATGTGCGACTTGCCCGTGCCCTTGGGACCCAGTTCGATGAGGTTGTAGTTGCGTTCGCAGTAGGGAATGAGGCGCACAAGTTGCATCAACTTGGCGCGCCGGCCAAAGAATTCTGGGTTGAAGCCAATGCTCTGGACGATCAGATCGATCCATTCGTCCGTCGTGAATTCACGTCTCACCGCCAGATAGCCGTCGAGGTCGAAGCTGGAAAGTTGGATCGGCTTGACCGAGTCCAGAATCCACGGCACTGCGTTGCGGTCGTCAGAATATTCGTAGCTCAGGTCGGCAATGCACCAGACGCCGCCGACCAACAGCTTGGGATGGCGTTTGACGGTATCGGCGTCTACCAGCACCTGTTTGATCCCCAGATTGCTGAAGGTCGCCTCATAGACATCGCGCTTTTCGTTGAGATCGACGCTCACCTTATCGATCACCTTGTGCCGCCCACGCTCACGAATCATGGAACGCACCAGGCCCGCCTCGTTCCGATGCACATAGTGGCGCGCCAGAATCCCCTTGACCGTCTCGATGCCGGATTGAATGCTCTCTTCATCGGCAGTGGCGCAATACTGACCGAGCAAATACTCCAGCACGTAGGAGGGAACAATGGCATTGCCCTTGACCAGCTTGACCAGGTCTTTGCGTACAACCAGGCCGGCAAACTGCTGGGAGATTTTCGTGTCGAGTGGGTTCATAGTGGTTAGTGGTCAGTGGTCAGTGGTTAGTGGTCGGTTTCTTGTGCTTCGTCAATGTAGCCCAGGCGGCGTGAGAGCATGAGTTGAGTTTCTGTCTCCTGCAAAGAGCCGTAGGCGACGGCAAGAAACCGCTGGAATTCCTTGGCTGTGTTTCTGCCCTGGCCTTCGGCGATATTGGACGGTATGGATACGGCAGCGCGCCGGAGCTGATTGGTCAGCCCATAGGTTTCTTCACGTGGAAAACCCTTGGTGATCTGATAGACATTCACCACAAGATCCATCGCTTTCTGCCATACGATCAGTTCTTGGTAGCTTTTGAGTTTCATAGTGGTCAGTGGTCAGTGGTCAGTTGTCAGTTGTCAGTTGTCGGTGGTCAGTTGTCAGTTGTCAGTTGTCAGTGATCAGTTGTCAGTGGTCAGTTGTCGGTGGTCAGTTGTCAGTGATCAGTTGTCAGTGGTCAATTGTCAGTTGTCAGTTGTCAGTGGTCAGTTGTCAGTTGTCAGTTGTCAGTGGTCAATTGTCGGTGATCAGTTGTCAGTGGTCAATTGTCAATTGTCAATTGTCAGTTGTCGGTGAGATCGCGTGGTCAACTGCCCACTGCCCACTGACAACTAACCACTGACCACTGACAACTAACCACTGACCACTGACAACTAACCACTGACAACTAACCACTGTCCACTGCCCACTGCTCACTGCCCACTAAAAATCGAAATCGCTTGTAAACGACCGGCGCAGCGTGTAGCGGGCGGCTTTGTATTCTCGGTAGAACGCAGTGTCGGGCACCTGCTCCTCCAATTTCAAGAGCACGTCCTGATTGTTCGCCGCATCCGCCGCTTTGGTCAACACGAACTGGATCCGCAGTTCGCGCTCGCGAGCATTCTCGGCGGCGAAGTCAAAGGTCAGCGTGTGCTGATCCGATAGGAGCACGCCTGCCTCGGTGTAGATGCCGACGCGCAGCGTGCGCGGCTGGATCTTCTCGGTCACCGGTTCAGTTTGGTAGAAGGCGACACTCAACTGGCCGGCGCTGATGATCGTCGATGAGCCGCGCAGGATATCCACCGCGACGACGCTCAGGTCGCTTTGTCGCTTCTTGTTGATCGACACGACCGGCACGATCACCTCTTGCAGCGCCGCTCCGCCGTGCACATAACGGCTGCCGGCCCCCTTGACGCGCAGGCGATTGATGGATTTGGGCAACAGCAGTTCGGTGTCGCCCGCCAATCCCACCGCTTGGGCGTGGAAATGTTTGAAGCTGCTGGTCGCGTCCAAGCCCGTGCCCAGCACGAAGCGCCGGTTTCTGTTCGTGATTTTGGCGCCCGTGGCTTCCTGGCTGGCAAAGTCGCTTTCCTCCAGTTCCCGATGCTGGTACAAAAAGCCGTGGTCCGCTGTGACGATCATGTTGTTGGCGTTGGCGTTCGCCAGTTTCTTGACGATGCGCACCAGGTCATCCAGCGCATCGTCGGCAGCCTCGCAGACCCGCTCCTCGGTGTCGCGCTTGTCGCCCACTGCGTCGATGCGATTGTGGTAGACGTAGAGCACGTCGCACTCGCGCATGAGTGCCCGGCTCTCATCCCGGCTCATGGCCAGCAGATCGTCGGCCTTGAGCGCCGTTGCCCGGCCTGGCAGCGCACGCTCCAGGATGGCCCCGCGATTCTCGATGCCCTGGGTATTGGCGCCATCTGCCAGCACGGTGTCCACGCTGCCAGCGGCGATCTCCAGTGCGGTATGGGGCAACAGCGCCGCCATGCCCAACTGCGTGTACGAGGGCAGCACGGACAACAGCGCGTTGATTTCGGCATCGTAGCGGTCTTCACGGCGGATCAGGCCCAACAGTTCTTCGCCGATTTCGTAGCGCAGCGCGTCGGAGATGATCACGGCCACTTTGTTCCCTTTGCGCAGGAAGGGACGCACATACTCAGTAAAGAAGGCGGTCTGCAGCTTGACCGGCGGCGCTTCCCAGCGGTCGCACGCATCGACAAACGGCTGCCAGCGGTCGTTGAGCGGCAGGAGATAATTGTTGCTGTAGATGTTCTCGATCTGCTTTTGCAGCGCGGCAAGCAGGGTGGGCTGGCCTGCCTTGGCCGCAAAGAAGATAAACTGGCGATAGAGTTGATCCACCCGATACCAGACTTCGACGTACTGGCGGATGCCTTCGGCCAGCGCTCGACGGCAAGGATGTCGGCGGCTTGGCCGGAGAGCGCCTCGAAGGCCGCATGATGGCGTACACTGTCCTTCCAACGCTTGAGAAAGACCAGCGCATCGGCGGTGAGCGGCGTCGCTTCGCCCAGAGCCAGGGCGTAGCAGCCTTTGAAGAGGCTGACGGCGAAGTCGAGTATACCAGGCGCAGCCGAAGCATAGCCGTAGCTGCGCTCTGCCTGTTCCCACAACAGCGCCCCCAGCCCACAGCGCCCCACCAGTTTGATCTTCTCATCCTTGCCCGCGGCCAGCTCGTCCAGCAGCGTCTCCAGGATATCGTCGAGCCGCGGTTCGGCGCCGACGGCCACAGCCAATAGCTTCATGCGCACCTGGCGCGGGGTGTCGTCGGGCTTGAGCAGCGCTCTGAGCGTCTCACGGCGGCGGTCGGATTGGAAGAACTCGGCATGGGGCGCCACCACCTCGGCGAACTCCTGACCCAGACCGAGTTCACTCAGCCAGAGCGCCGTTTGGTCAGCCCGGAAGACAGCGTGGGCAAGCTGCACGTCGAGCAGCCAGTTGTCGAGATCGGCTGGCGGCGGGCCGGCGCGGTAGAGCAAGAATTTACGGGTAGGTTCCTGGCGCAGGATGCGGTGCTTGACGCCGAACGCATTGTTCTCCAGTACGATCTTGTCGACGCCGGGCAACATCAGCGCGTCGAACTCGGCGCGCAGTTCCTGCTTGTCATCGTACCAGAAGACGATGCGGTGGCGGTCGAAAAGATGGGTGAGAGCTTGATAGAGTTCATTCATGGTCATGCACCGGAGGATGCTCGCCAACGGGTATGAGTACTTTGCACAGGTTGACCACACCTGGTCTGTTCAGATGTAGCGCATCGACCGTTGCGCGCCCTGCGATTACATCCCCCACACGCATAAGCCAGATTGTCCAATGTTGTGACCCCGCCCTGGCTGAGGGGAATGATGTGCCCGCACCCGAAGGACTGGACGCCATGTCTGGCTGGGCTGCGACAATACTCACAAACGCTGCCGGCACGCGCGGCCACCACCTGTCGTTGCGCGGGGGTAGGGAACTCAGCCATAGGTAAACGGTTTGAGCTGGAGACTCGCCATCAACTCATCTACGGATATTTGGCGGATGTTGGCTAACTCCACCAGATAACCCAGACGCCGGGCGTTCAGCAGTTCAATCTCGTCAACCAGCGTCATGAGTTCAGCCTGCTCCTGGTCCGACAGACCTCCCGCACGCTGCTTTTTCGTGAGTTTAGCACAACGTCGCTGCGTTGCAGGCGGCACAATGCCCTGGTTGATTTTGAGGAGGAGGCCGGTCTCTGCTTGCGTGAGGCTGGGCGCCCGACGCTGCGCGCACAGCCAGGCCGCGTGCTGCGCGAGTTCGGTCAGTTCTTCAGCATTTAGCTGCTGCAAGCTACTTAGCAAGGTATCAAATGGCAATTCGAGTTGGATTGTGCTCATAGGTTAGATCACTCCGTAGATTCACCGGATCATACCTGGCTGATCCAGGCGAAACAGGTTCACATATAATGGATTCAGACGGCGGCACGCGTCTGAATATCAAATCGATTCGCCCACAAAGATAGAATTCAGCCATTTCCAAAACCAGGAAACTGGCTGCGCACCTTTCCTTGCCCAATCAACTGCACATGCCGCGTATAGTCCCCCGATTCCCAGCGGATGCGCCCGGCCACGATCGCCGGGGAAATTTCCAGCTCTTCCGCCAATACAAGAACATCCTTATCACGCTGCGCTGCCAGCAATGACTCGCCGTGCGCCTGCCACTGCGCCGGAGAAATGAACAGGTTGCGCGCAAACGCATTGGCGTTGCATTCGCGCGGATCGGTGTCGCCGTGCTCATCTTGCTCCACATCGTCGAAGAAGGCCAGTTCGTCGTCAGGAAGATGTAGATGCAGATGACCAAGTTCGTGCGCGAGCGTGAACCAGAAATTGTCCAGCCGATCATGGCGCAGGGTCAGGGCGATCACAGGCTCGCCTTGTGGCGAAAAAAAGCTTGCACCGTCCAGGTGTGTCTGAGGCAGGTGCTGCAAGACAACGAAATGAATGCCATGTTGATTCAGCAAGGTCTCGACTAGCAATGGCTCATTCTGGAAGAAACTTGCCCGTGCGATCCGCCTGAAAAAAGCCTCATCCATCGCCTCGGGGATATAGGGCGGCAGTGTTTTTTCTTGGCTCAACCTGAGTACGCGCGCCTGCCATGCCATCAGAGCGTGCGTATTCATCGGCGCATCTGTTCTGCGGCAATACACCTGGCGAGGATGCGAGGCGCCAAAGACGGCGAAAAACTTGTTCAGAAGTTCTTCACCGTATTGTCTGGCATCGCGCGGACTACCGTTCCATCCGGCAAAATATCCACGTTTCACCATCTCTGTGATCGGATAGTTGGCTGGATCATACTGTGGCTGGCCTAAT
>JAPLGY010000742.1 GCA_026389955.1 Caldilinea sp.
ACCTTGCTTCGACCTGTTCGATCTGAAACCCGTGTGAGCGCATCAGGTTGGGCAGAGAGACGTGGGTGAAGATCGAACGATGGGTGTAGTCGTCGAAATAGGTGCGGTAGGCATCGTGAAAGTTGGGTTGGATCACCACAAAACGGCCGTCAGGGCGCAAGATATGAAACACCTCGTGGACCAGCTGTCCGGCCACCTCTGGCTCGAAATGTTCGAGCAGATTCGAGGCAAAAACGATGTCGAAGGGCTTGCTGGTCGCCAAAGAGCCCAGCCCCTGTGACAAGTCCTGCTGGATGAAGCACACATCCTTCGCTGCATATTGGGGAACCTCTGCCCACAGATCGACGGCCACCTTGTCTGCCGCCGGCAGCTGGTTGATCAGGTCACAGTAGCCCGGCCCCAGTTCCAGCAGACGGGCGTTGGGCGGCACATAGCGGGAGAGGTACGCGGCAATTTCCTTCCAGACCATTTGTCGGCTGGGGTGGGGAGGCAGATGTGCAGAAAAATAGGCGTTCTGGCGTTGGCGGGTGGGGGCGGGTTGGGGCTGTCGATCCATGGGAGGTCTTCCTGTGTGTTCGCTTTGGGCAAAGTTCTCGCAGATACTGGCCGCAGGGGGAGGTTATTCTGTCCCCCAGTAGGCCAACAGGGCCAGCACACCGCGTCGGTTTTGTTCCCAGTCCAGCCTTTCTTGGCTGATGAGCTCGATTTCGATGGCTGGGATCCCCTGGTCTGCCAGCCAGTCGGCGGCGTCGCCGGTGACAACGTAGGCAGTGAAGGCGGGCAGGTAGGGGTACCCTGATGCTGCGGAATAGACCCGGGCCAGTTCAATTGCCGGGGGAAAGGGTTCGTTGCAGCCGCCTGCAAAGACTGCGTTGGCGGCACTGTGCCAGAAGAGCACGCCCGCCATCGGTGGCTGTGTCACAAACGCTGCGAGCGCTTGGGTTTCTGGTTCAGACATGGCGGCCGTGCCGCCGCTGACCTCAGTGGTTCGCCAGAGGCCGACTGGGTTCCAGTTGCAGGCCCAGTTTCGGTTGAGGTCGACTCCTGCGCCGTTGAACCGGCCGGGGCTGGTCTCCTCAGCAACATCCTCTGGGGTGAAACGGCCCAGCCGGCCGACTCCTTTCATCTGGCCGTCTGGATTGGCGGCGGGGATGACGTAGACGGTCAGCGCAGGAGGCACTGCCTCGGGGTGGGCCGCCAGGTAGTCGATGACCCGGTAGGCGAGCAGGATGGTGTTCCATTCGTAGCCGCCGTGCAGGCCGCCGATCAAGGCGACGCGCCGTGGGCCGTCGCCGAATTGGTAGGCCTCCAGCGGCAGCCCCTGGCGAGAGTAGCCGATCACCTGGGTGACTGCCTGGCTTGCAGAGATGGGGGGAGGGACAGCGGCATGGTCGGCTGCCGGGTTTGTGTTTTTTAGGGGCGGGGAAGCCCACCCGGCGGGGATCCAGCTCGGCGCGCTTGAAAAAGGGGGGGCCAGTCCCGGCGGCGCTGTCAGCAGCGGGGCCAGGCGCGGGGCGTGCCCAGGGGGGAGCGGTCCAGAAAGCCAGGAGCAGCCTGCCGTGATCCAGGCAGCGACAGCCAGCCAGAGCAGGAGGCTTGTCGGGGGGAGGGGTCTCCTCGGTCGAGTCTTTGGACCGAGGAGACCTCTCCTGACGCAGCTTTTCACGGCAGGCTGGTTTCGCCCATCAGCCAGCGATCCACCTCGCGAGCTGCACCGCGGCCTTCGTTGATGGCCCAGACGACCAGGCCCAGCTGGGCCGGCCACACCTCTTCGCTGCCGGGGATTGGCTCGAAGGTCATGCGTCCTTCTTTGAACTTCAAGGAGACTTTGACTGTATGGAGTTCTTGGACCTGGCCCTGCGAGTCGCCGACAAACCGGGTGGTCGAGATCTGGTAGGTGCGTGGGTCGGCCCCAAAGCGGGCTGCGGCCTCTTCCTGGCCGTAGTCGACTTTGTAGACCCGCGGCCACTGGGGCCAGGGGTTGTCTGGGGTGCGTTCGTCTGGCGGTCGCGGCACGATCTCGAACTGCGCCAACGAACGGCAGCCGTGGCGCAGCGAGGTGCCGACGCAGTCGGTGCCGGTGTCGCCGCCGCCGATCACGATCACGTCTTTGCCTTTGGCCGAGAGGAGATGGCCGTTGACCGGCAGCCCGGCGCGGCGGTCCAGCAGGGTGCGGGTGTTGCCGCGCAAAAAGTCCATCGCAAAGTGGATGCCGTTGAGCTCGCGTCCTGGGATGGGCAGGTCGTTGGGTTTGGTGGCGCCGCCGCACAGCACAATGGCGTCGAACTGTTCGCGCAGTTTGTCGACTGGGTACTCCTTGCCGACTTCCGTGTTGGGGAGGAAGCGGACTCCTTCGGCGGCCAGCAGGTCGACGCGGCGTTGGACAACCTGTTCTTTGTCCAGCTTCATATTGGGGATGCCGTACATCAGCAGCCCGCCGATGCGGTCGGCGCGTTCGAAGACGGTCACCCAGTGGCCGGCGCGGTTGAGCTGGGCTGCGCAGGCCAGCCCCGACGGGCCTGAGCCGACGACGGCGACTTTTTTGCCGGTGCGGGTCGCCGGCGCCTCGGGCACGATCCAGCCTTCGGCAAAACCACGGTCGACGATGGCACATTCGATGTTTTTGATCGTGACCGGCGGCTCGATCAGCCCGACCGTGCAGGAGCCCTCGCAGGGGGCGGGGCAGACCCGTCCGGTGAACTCGGGGAAGTTGTTGGTTTTACGCAGGCGGGCCAGGGCTTCCTGCCAGCGGTTGCGATAGACCAGG
>JAPLGY010000397.1 GCA_026389955.1 Caldilinea sp.
AGCTGACCGAGCGTTCTCCGAAGAATTGGCGCACGGCGACCGTGGGCACGATGTGGACGGCGATGATTTTGTCTACGATCGTGGCGAGCCTTGTGCTTTCGCGGATGTTGGCGGTGGACCCATCCCAGTCTGGCATCTACACTGCTTTCGGGGCCATCTGGCTGGTGGCCACGCTCTGTGTATTGGTTGGGGCGGCTGGGGTCGAACCGGTGACGGGCGGGCGAGTGGTGCAGAACACGTCGAGCAACCCGGCGGTGGCGTTGCGGGCTTTGGCGCACAACCCGACGGCGCGGCGCTTCTTTGTCTATCTGCTGCTCATTCTGGTGGGGATCCGGGCGCAGGATGTGCTGTTGGAGCCTTACGCTGCCGACACGTTGGGGATGTCGATGAGCGAGACGACTCGTCTGGAGGCGGTCTGGGGGGGGGGGGTGTTCATCACGCTGCTGGGGGGATTGGCGCTGGTGCGGCAGTTTGGCAAGCGTGCCAACGCCTATGCTGGCAGCAGCGTGGCGATCGTGGCTTTTTTGTTGATCGTGGTGGCGGGGGTTGTCGGCAACGTCTTCTTTTTTCAGGCTTCTGTCTTTTTGTTGGGGTTGGGGAGCGGTCTGATGACGGTCAGCAACCTCAGTTTCATGTTGGATTTGACGGTGCCGCAAAATGTTGGGCTCTACATTGGGGCTTGGGGTGTGGCCAATTTTGTCGCCCAGTCTGCGGGCACTGTTGCGGGCGCTTTGCTGCGTGATCTGGCTTTTTATCTGACCGGCGACATCCGTCTCGGCTACATCACAGTCTTTGGGCTTGAGATCGTCGGTCTGGCGGTGTCGCTGTTGTTGTTTCGCAAGATCTCGGTTGAAGCCTTCCAGCGCGACGCCCGCCTTGAAGTGGTCGACGTGTTGGCGCTGGCGAGGGACTGATGGTTTTTTTGAAGGCCGGCCCTTCGGCAGGGCCGGCCGGTTTTACGGGGCGGTCTGGTAGCGGGCCACTGGCTGGCCGAGCCCGTTGAGCAGCGTCAGCTGGTCGTTTTCGACTGCATAGGCGGTGACTGTGCGCAGCGCGGCCAGATAGTGGGTCTCCTGGTCCATCAGGCCCTCTGGTTCGACACAAAATTTGCGTGTGCTCAGGGCTGGGTCGACCGTCAAGGTGCCCTGGTTGGCGGAATAGGAGGCTTGGTAGCGGTTGCAGCCCGCCGACCCGGCCAGCGTCCCGGCCTCGTCAAACTCCGCCGTGATCTGGCTGTTTGCCAGCAGAGTGCCCTCTGTTCCAGCGGAATCGATCAGCGTGTTCAACAGCCAGAGCTGCCCAAGCAGGGCTGGGTCGCCGGCTCTGGCGGTGCGGGCTGGCTGGGCAGGTGTGACAGCCGCCTGGACCGTCACCGTGACCTCAGCGGTGGCGGAGATCCCTTCCGAGCTGGTTGCGACCAGCTGATAGCGGTAGCTTCCTGCGGCGGTCAGACAGTTCTGGCCGCTGCCGGTGAAGGGGGCTTCGTCCAGAACTACGTTTTCGTCGCGCAGAATGTCGAGGGAGCGGACGTCGCCGCCCACATTCCAGGTCACTGCGACGCACTCATTGAGTGCAATCTCTGTGGGGGCGACGGCGAAGGTGTCGATCAGGGGTGCAGCCGGGGTCTCCTGGGGGGCAGTGCGCGCTGTTGTCTCGTCCACTGTGACAACCTGCTGGCGGGTATCGCTGCCGGCGGCGTCGGCGGCCTGGAGGGTGTAGGTGCGCACCCCGGCAGCGGGCGGGCAATCTTGCAGAGAGCCTTCCAGGGGCGCTTGAGCCCAAAGTTCGTCTTCATCTGCGGAGAGGAGGAGGGTGGGGGCGTCGCCGCTGACTCGCCAGGTAATCTCCACACAGGTGCCGAACGGAACCCGATCGTTGGGGACGACGGCAAAGAATTCGATCTGGGCGCCGGTGCCGGCGAGCACGGCCACTGTGAGTGTTCGCACTTCTTCGCTGCCATCCTGTTTGACCACCCGCAGGGCATAGGTGGCCGTGCGTTCGGGGTACAGCGTCTGTTGGCCCTGGGGGGCGACTTCGTTGTTTTGCCAGTCGTCTCCTTGCTGGTAGAAGTAGACTGTGCGGGCGTTGTGCACGTCCCAGACAAAAGAGACCGGCTGGCCGCGCGTGATCTGGTCGGTGTCAGCGTCGAAGAGGATTCCGGGCGCTGGGGTGGGGGTGGGGGCTGGGGTCGGGGTTGGGGATCCGGCGACCTGGAGCCCGACCCGCAGCATCTGGCCGAAGGCCCGGTTCTGGCTGTTGTACAGCTCCCAGTGTGCCTGGTAGACGCCCGCCATCAGTGGGGCCACCAGCGGCGCAGACAGCTCATAGCTGGCGCCTGGGGGGACAGTGCCGCGTATCTGGATCGGGACGCTGCCCATGCTGGCTCCTGGGGCATTGCCGCGTGCAAAGGCGAAGTAATAGCTGCTGTCCCACGTGCAGGTGCCAATATTTTGGACCCGCCAGGATTTGGTGAAGGGCTGGCCGGGGAACATGACCGGCGGTCCTTGCATCGCGAGGTCGTCGTAGGTCAGGCTGGCAAGCCAGGCCAGGCCGTCGTAGCAATCTGGCTGGGTGGCCTGGGCGGGTGCGACCGCCTCTGTGGGCAGGGTGGGAAAATTCTCTGCGGCCAGGCCCAGGTACGCTTCGGCCAGGCGTGCCAGTTCGCCGCGGCCAGCCAGCGCGGCCAAGGCGCGGTTCAGCTGTTCGCGCAATTCGGACGAACCCTGGCGGACGGCGATCCCATAGCGCTGGGTATTCAGCCCCTGTCCCGCCAGGCGGGCTGTCTCCAGGTATGGCTGGGCAGGCAACAGGTCCAGCACCACGACATCGACCCGTTCTTTTGTCAGGTCTCGCACTGCGTCGCCGATATTGGCGTAGCGGATCAGGGCGAGCGGGGGGATCAGCCCGGTGTCGACCAGCTCTTTTTTCAGCTGTTCTTCGTAGAGCGAGCCCAGCTGCACGGCGATGCGCAGGTTCTGTAGGTCCGCCATGCTGTTGACCGTCCACTCGCTGTCAGGGCGCGCCAGGTAGGCATCGGTCGAGACAAAGTAAGGAAGGCTGAAATCCAGCAAAGCTGCCCGTTCTGGGGTTTCTGAAAAAGCAGAGATCACGGCGTCCACCTGGCCGAGCGCCAGCGCCTGGCCCAGACCGTCGAAGGCCAGGTCGACGAACTGGATATCCAGCCCTAGTTCCTGGCCGATCGCCCGCATCACGGCCGGGTCAAAGCCATCGATCTGGAATTTGGGGTCGTAAAATTCGAAGGGGGGGTAGTCGACTGCGACGCCGACGACCAGGACGCCCGCCTCAGCGACGGAGGGCCCATCCTGGGCGTGGGCGGCTTGCTCGCTGCGTGCGTCAGCGACCGGGCTGCAAGCCCCCAACAGCAGCACTGCCAAGGCAGCTGTCCAGGCAGCTGTCAAGACAGACAAACTCCAGGCAGGGCGTGGTGTCGGTCGCTTCATCGGGTCGATCCTTTCTGAGAGAGCGAATTGTTGTGAAAAGTATATCAGCAGAGCGGGGCAAACCCCAATTGTCGGGGTCAGGTTCGCTGCGGAGTTTACGGGCCAACGACGACCCACTCTTGCAGCTGCTGGATCGTCGCGCTGCCAATTCCAGGCACACGATCCAGCTCGGCCACAGTGGCGTAGGGGCGGTTGGCGAGAATCGCCTGGGCTTTGGTGGCGCCGATGCCGGGCAGCGCCTCCAGCTCGGCTTGGGTTGCGGTGTTCAAGTCGACCAGCCCTCTGGCAGGCTGGGGGCTGTCGCTGGCCGGCGTCGACGGGGTGCCCGAAAGCCCGGCGGGAGGCAGGGCGCTGCTGGCCCCGAGCGCAGGCACATACACCTGTGCCCCATCAAAAAGCCGGGCCGCCTGGTTGAGCTGGAGAGCGTCTGCCTCCGCTGTCAGCCCCCCGGCAGCAGCCACAGCATCCACAACCCGGGCGCCGGGCGGCAGCAGCAGCACGCCCGGCTGGCGCACCGCACCGCCGACATCCACGACGATCGGAGCCGGGGTCGGCGTGGCTGTCGGCACGGCTGTCAGGGTTGCCGTAGGTGGCGGCAAAAGCTGGATCGGAGCAGCTTCTGGACGGCGCCAGAAAAAAACTGCTGTGCCCAAACACAGCGTGGCCGTCAACAGACGGCTGAAGCCCGGTTGCCAGACCGGAGGACCTCTGCTTGCCAGGCCTGTCGTCGATGCGCAGCAGCTTTTTGCCCGCGCTCTGACAACGCCGGGATGGCATGCCTGAGCCGTTACCCTTCGACAAGAATCAGGCTGAGCGCGCTCTTCGCATTTGGCTGCATGGACGCGGCACGGGCGGAGAAGGCAGGCTTGCAGAACTTCACGCCGCACGCCATGCGCAGCCCCTCTTGAGAACGGCGTCCACCTACTTGAGCTTGAACCGGTTGAGCACAAACTGCGTCACCGGCCCGGCAATGCCCACCAGCAGCGGCGTGCCGAACGTGCTGACGACGGCGGCGACTGCGCCCGGAACCAGATTCGCCAGACCATCCAAAATTCCGGCGATGCGCGAGTCGTCGGCGTCCTTGCCTTTGGCAAGTTCGGCCTTGAGCTTCTCGATCTCCTGCATGGCCGCAGCTTTTGTGGCGGCATCGACAGTACTCTGCTGCACAGCGGTCAGCACAGACGCAAGCGCCTGTGCAATCTCAGCGCCGTCGCCCCTGTCGCCCTGCACGGTCATGTCACGTCCGACGAAGTGACCGCCGCCTGTATGGACGCTGCCGCCCACAACGGCCCCGCCACCTGTGTCGATCTTCGTTTCATTTCCCATGTTGATCTCCCCTCTCCCAAAGATATATTGGTCACGCATGGACACATTCGTGGCTTCAATCGTACCGATGCTGATACCACCGCCCTGTCCCGGCGTCCTCGCGGGAGCTTCCAGCAGGTCTCCGGTGTCCGGCGCATCGGCGTAGATGCGATAGGCCTGCTTGAGATCGCTTGCCCGTTCCTCTATCTCCCAACTGGCATTCTTGACGATCTCCTCCACTTTGCCGCGCTTGTGCGCTTCGAGCAGGATGCGCCACCAGTAGTCAGCCGCCGCGCCGTCTGCACTGATGTGCGCTGGGTTGACGACTGACTGTTCGACCAGCCGTTTCGCCTTCTCTTTGTCATCATAGAGTTCGGCAAGCAGCCGCCATAGGGCGATGAGGGCTTCTTTTTTGCTCATGGGTATCTATTGTTACAGCACAAGGTTGGATACGAGCACCGCAAGCTGCGTTGGTTTGGTCTTGCGGTGCAAAAGATAAGTTTAGTGTAGATTGTATTGTGGGAAATGTCAACGGTTTTCAAAAACGAGGTCACGAATTTCTCTTGTTTTACCCTTTCGTCCATGGTACAATCAAGCCATGCTGCACCGAGGCGGCTGACCGTCTCCCTTTGCGGCGTCCGTCTCCAGACAACGAAGCAGATATCCAATGCCCGATAGCGATTCTCCTACAGGCGACGCCATCCACACCGCAGGCGGCGCACACGTTGGCGGCACTGTCCACACAGGGGGCGGCATATTTGTTGGACGCGACTACGTCACGAACAACGTTGTCAAGCTTTCGGGGGACGAGCTGGAGCGCATCGCCCACAGACTTTTTGACCTGCTGACCTCCCCCTTCGCGCAATTGGGCGCGGGCAGTGTGACGGCGGGCGAACAGGTGGAGCAGGTCCCGCCTGAAGTAGCCGATGCGCTGCGCAAGTTCCTCGACGCCGCACCAGGGCAGACACAGGTCAAACGCGAGCGACAGTACTTGATGCATCTGTGCGTCAACCCTGACTTTCACCGCTGGCAGCAGCGCTATGTGGCGCTGTCGGGCAGCTACCAGGCCGCACCCGTGCTTTCACCCGCCTACAGCCTCATTCAGGTCAGAGGGGACGGGCCGCAGCGCCAGATCGAGCGTGTGCCGCTGCCCGACATCCGTGCTGCGCTCCAAAATCACGCCAAATTTATCCTGCTGGCGCAGCCCGGCGCAGGCAAGACAACGGTGCTGCAGCGGATTGCGCTGGACAAGGCGCTGGCGTGTCTGCAAGGGGAGACCGGCGCACAGCTACCGCTCTTTGTGAAGCTGGCCGCGCAGCAAGTCAATGAAACGCCGCAGGCATTCTTGGCGCGCATGTGGCAAGAGACCATGCCGAGCGGCGCGGTGGATGGGGTGAGCGAGCTGCGCAATGCGCTGCGCAAGGGGCGGCTCTGCCTGCTGGTGGACGCCGTCAACGAGGCGCGGCGCGAGCACTACACCGAGCGAATGCACGACTGGCGCGACTTCGCCGCCGAGCTGCCGGCGGGCAACCACCTGATTTTTTCCTGTCGCACGCTGGACTATGCGGGCGAGATGGCGGTGCAGCAGGTGGAGATCGACCCGCTCACCCCGACGCAGATTGAAGACTTTGCTGTGCGCTACCTGGATGCAGCGCGAGGTGCGGCGTTTTGGAAGGCGCTGCAGGAGCGCCACGGCGACTTACGCGAACTGGCAGCGACGCCCTACTACCTCCACATGCTGGTCGAGGTGTTCGAGGCACAGGGCGACTTGCCAGCCAACCGTGCGCTGCTGTTCGCACAGTTTGTCACGCAGCTATTTGATCGAGAGAAGAAAAAGCGCCATGCCGAAGCGTGGATTGACGAGGCCGCGCAGCATCTGGCCTTGAGCGAACTGGCCTTTGCCATGCAGGAGGTGGGCGCAGGCACGCAGGTCGAGGCGGCGTGGGCAAAGGAGAGACTGCCCGCCCAGGTGACGCTGCCGCCCAATGACCGCACCGTGGCGACGCCGCCCGCTGATGTGCTGGCGCTGGCGCGTGCCGCCACTTTTTTGGCGGGCGACGGCAAGGTCAAGTTCACCCACCACCTGATGCAGGAGTATTTTGCGGCGGAAGCGCTTCTGCGGCGGCTGGCGCGAGGTGAAGATTTGTCCGCCAGGTGGCGCGTGCCGAGCAGCGTGGCGGAGATGCCGCCCACCGAACGGGGCGAGTGGGACGCCCTGCCCGGCCCGCCGACCAGCGGATGGGAGGAGACCACGATCCTGGCGGCTGGCCTCTACCCGGCACTCTACAGCGCAGTGCAGCCGGTCAACGTGGCACTGGCCGCCCGCTGTCTGCTGGAAAGCGGGGAGGAGGCGGACGCCACCCGCATCCAGCGCAGCCGCGACGACCTGCTGGCAAGGTTGGGCAGCGTCGCCGTGCATGTGCGCAGCCGGATTGAGGCCGGGCTGCTCCTGGGCAAGTTGGGCGACCCACGTTTTCCAGTCGAGACGGTCAACGGCGTCAAGGTGCTCCTGCCGCCGATGGTGGAGATCGCGGGCGGGGAGGCAAAGATCGGCAGCGATCCCGACGATGATCTTGCTGACAGCGACGAGACGCCACGACACACGGTCATGCTTGCCCCGTATGCCATCGGTTGCTTCCCAGTCACAAATTCCGAGTATGCCTGTTTTATGAAAGACGGCGGATACACCGATAAACGCTACTGGACGGAAGGCGGACGCTGCTGGCTGCGCGGGGAGAAGATGCCGGGGGAGGGCGACCCGGCTGATCGGTGGCTGCAGACTTGGCGACGCTTCAAGGCCGACCCTGGCGAACTTGACCGCCTTGTGGCATCCGGTCAGATGACGAGGCGAGACGCTGACAATCCGTGGCGTGTTTGGATCACTTGGAGCGAAGCACAAGTCACAGCGCAGGTGCGAGATTGGTACCCTGAAAACGTTGCAGTGAGAGAACCTCGCTTCTGGCAGGACACAGCGTTCAACAACCTAAGCCAGCCTGTCGTCGGCATCTGCTGGTACGAAGCAATGGCCTACGCCAACTGGCTGGCAAGCGTCACCGGCCAGCCCTACCGCCTGCCCACCGAACCGGAATGGGAGTGGGCGGCACGACGCGGCGGGCGTCGCTTCCCGTGGGATGACAAGTGGGACGCAGGCAAGCTCAACAGCCTGGAGGGGGAAGACAGGGTGATGCGCACGACGCCGGTGGGCGCATATCCGCAGGGGGCGACGCCGGAGGACGTCTTCTTCGACCTCTCCGGCAATGTCTGGGAGTGGACGGCGACGAAATATGCAGCGTACCCATACAAATTGGAGGCAGACCTGGAGAACCCAGATGCAACCGGGCGGCGCATCGCCCGGGGCGGCGGATGGGCAACCAACCGCAAGATGGTGCGGTGCGCCTTCCGGTACTGGGACAATCCCGGGGACGGGCACGACGACTGGGGATTTCGTCTCGCCAGAACCCTCTCTTAGGCTGTTGTCTTTTGTCAATTGTCCGCTGTCCACTGAAACTTCTCCAATAGCGACGAGTGGGGGTCTACCCTCCGATTTTTCAGCCCGAAGGGCTGATCGATTTTTGTGAAAAACGAAGGGCGTCCGGCGCAGAGCAGGAGGAAACGGAGCAACCAATGGCAGACTTGACCGGCAAACAGATCGAGCGATTCTGCGATGCACTCATTGCTGCCTTCGACCGCAGCGAACTGGAACAATTGACACGCATCGACCTGGAAGAAGACCTGGAGGCGATTGTCGGGTCGGGCAAGCGCAATGTGGTTGTCTTCGAGTTGGTCACATGGGCGCAGCGCACAGGACGGGTGGGCGATCTGCTCACTGCTGCACAGCGCCGTCGCTCCACCCATGCTGCGTTGGCGGCGCTGGCGCAGGAACTTGGCCTTGCGCCCGCAGCCAGGCCCTCTGCATCGTCACTGACGGCGGGAGACATCCATGTGGGCAAGGTGGAGGCGGCGAACGCAGCCGGGACGC
>JAPLGY010000579.1 GCA_026389955.1 Caldilinea sp.
TGGAACGTCGGCTGGTGGCACTCTGGCAGGATGTTTTGGGGGTAGCGCAGGTGGGCATCGACGATAACTTTTTTGCTCTGGGCGGTGCGTCGCTCAACGCCGCGCGGCTGATTGCCAGGATGGAAGCAGAATTCAACGACACCTTCCATGTCGTCGCCGTTTTCAACGCACCGACCATTGCCGAGTTGGCCGCCTACCTTGAAGCAGAATATCCCGCCACCATCGCCAAAATGGCGGGGCAGCCGCACAATGACAACGGCGCCCATCCCTTGCTGGCCCCTGCTGCGCCGCTTACCGCCACCGACGTCGATGAAATTCGCAGCCGCCTGCCGATGGTTCTTCCCTTGCGCCAACAACCTACCCAGAAGAACCCGTCGGCTATCTTTGTCCTGGCTTCGGGGCGTTCCGGCTCTACCTTGCTGCGGGTGATGTTGGCCGGCCATCCGCGCCTCTTTGCACCGCCCGAACTGGTACTCATGGGCTACGAGACCCTGGCAGAGCGAGATGCAGCCCTCACCGGCGAAAGCAGCATCTGGCGCGAAGGGGTGCTCAAGGCCATTACCCAACTTTATGATTGGTCACCGGAACAGGCCGAGGCATGGTTGGCCAGACTGGCAGCCCAGGGAACAACAGTTCAAGAACTGTATCGTCATCTGCAAGCGCAGCTGGCCGACGCGCCTACGCCGCGTATTCTGGTGGAAAAGACGCCGCAGGACACGCTCAACCTGGAAATCCTGCGACGGGCCGAACGCTATTTTGACCAACCCCGCTATATTCACCTGACCCGTCACCCGCACGGCGCGATTCGCTCCTTTGCGGATGCTCGGCTGGATCAGTTGATGTATGCACTGATGCCAACCTTGCGTGGCGCAGCGGGCGCGCGCAAGATTTCCACCGCTGCCCTGGGCGAAGCAACCTGGCTGATCAGCCAACAGAACATCCTGACCTTCTTACAAGAGGTTCCACCGCAACGTCAGCAGCGGATACAGTTTGAAACCCTGGTGCGCGAACCACAAGAGACCATGCAAAGCCTGTGCAATTTTCTGGGGATTGATTTTGTAGAGGGCATGGTCCACCCCTACCAGGAAACACAGCAGCGTATGACCACCGGCCTACACCAAGAATCGCGCATGTTGGGAGATGTTAAGTTCCATCATCACAAAACCATTGACCCCACCATCGCCGACCGCTGGCAAGAATCCACCGCGCAGACGCCGCTGGGCGAAGTCACCTGGGCGATGGCACAGGAATTGGGGTACGAACGCCCTGTGCAGCGCCCAACTTCCAATCGGCCTTCCGCCAAAATCGAAAATTGGCTCATTCGCCCGCAACCCAACCCTGGCGCCGCATTGCGCCTCTTCTGCTTTCACTATGCCGGCGGGAGTGCAGCGCTGTTCCAACGCTGGTCATCCCACCTGCCGTCGGCGATTGAAGTGTGCGCTCTGCAACTGCCGGGACGCGGCAACCGCCTGGGCGAAACACCCTACACCGATCTGGCAGCACTGACCGCCACCCTGATCGACGTACTGCGCCCGGAATTGGATCGCCCCTTTGCGTTTTTCGGTTACAGCATGGGGGGACTGCTGGCCTACGAGATGGTGCGCACCTTGCGCCGATACGATCTGCCCTTGCCTGCCCATTTGTTGATCGCCGCCCGCCGTGCGCCCCACTTTGCGCAGCCACGGCCCTATCTTTCGCAGTTGCCCGATGACGAAATCGTGCAGACCTTGCGGGAGGCGGGCAACGCCATCCCCCAGGAGATGGCCGCAGATCAGGCGGTGTTGCGCTTGATGTTGCCGACCCTGCGCGCCGATTTTCAGCTGGCCGAGGGCTACCAACACACGGAGGATGCGCCGCTGACCTGCCAGATAACCGTCTTTGGCGGGAGCGACGATACCCACGCCACTGCTGACCATCTGAATGGCTGGAAGCGATATACTACACAGCCCTTTCAAGCCCACTGGTTCGACGGCGGACATTTCTTTTTACACAGCGCAGAGAGGGCTTTGCTTCAGGCCATCGCCCAAACCGTTCTCGTTGAGGGGGAGCAAAAATTCGTATGACGCTATTTGCCAAGACGCCCCAGGCCGATGAAAGCTTTTGGGGGCAGCTGCGTAAACGACTTGCCGGGCAACTCGCCCAGACGCCACAGCTTTATCAGAATGGCGAGAATGGCATGCATCGAACGCCTGACACCTTGTTCCCCCTGACCGCGCTTTGGAAGAAGAGCGAAGTGCTTTACCCGAGACATCTGCCAGAGACAGCCTGGCGTAATGCCAGCCAGCCGACACTCGGCGAAGTGCTCTACCCGAGACATCTGCCAGAGACAGCCTGGCGTAATGCCAGCCAGCCGACACTCGG
>JAPLGY010000357.1 GCA_026389955.1 Caldilinea sp.
TCACTGAAACTACTTGTCTGTTGGCCTCTTTTGGGGTACACTGGAATGCAGTATTGTAGTGGTGAATGGTTCGGAAAAGGTTGCGGTTCACCGCTCTCTAGGGTGAGGTTTGCACACTTGGCGATTCGCCCATTTCGACTTGACGACATCTACCTGCTTTATCGTCTCAGCCCGCGGGCAACCTGTCTGCTCGACGACCAGGCATTTCTTTCTTTACGTTCGAGCTGGGTGGCTGCTCTGCTCTCGCTCCTGCCGGGGGGAAAGCAGCAAAGCGCCACCTATGTGCTGAGGCAGGCTGGGCATGGGCTGGTGCATGAAGGGTTTGTGCAGCTCGGGCGTTCTCCCTCGCCCCGCGCAGGCAAGTTGCTCTGCCTGGGCCCGAGCCTGGACGACCCTTCCGGCCACCCGGCGATCTGGAACAAGCTGCTCGCCTACTGCGTTCATCAGGCGGCAGCCTGTGGTTTTGACCGCCTCTACGCCGACGTGCCGGACCAGCCTTTGCTGCTTCAGACGCTGGCAACAGTCGGTTTTGAGCCCTTCGTACACCAGACCGTCTGGCGCCATCCTGCTCGGGCAGGGACAACTTCTGGCGAGGCACTCTCTGTGCAGCCTTGCCGTCCGGTCGACTGCTGGGATCTCTGGCAGCTTTACCGGGAGTCGACCCCGGGGCTAGTGCGCCAGGCCGAGGGGGTAGGTGAGGAGTGCGGGCCGGGGGAGCGTTTTGTTCAGAACTTGGGCCTTGCCACGGGTGAGGTGTACCTGATGCGTTCCGCCGGGACGCTGACAGGGGCCTTTCACCTGCTGGAAGGGTCCCACGGAAGCTGGCTGCGGGTCTGGACAGCCTGGTGTCAGCCAGAAAGCCGCCCGCTGCGCAGGTTGTTTGAACAGATCCTGGCAGTCGCCCAGACAAGCGCAGCCCCGCTTTATTTTGCGTCCAGCAGCTACCAGGGAGGAGTGGGTATTTTGTTGGAAGAGCTCGGGTTTGTGCCGCTGGTCGATCGGGTTCGCCTGGTGAAACCGTTGGTCAGGTGGGTGCGCCACCGCACAGCCCTCTTCAGACCCGCAGCAGAGACGGCCAACGAAATTGTGCCGTCGCTCGCCGTGCCCGCCGCAGAGAGCTGTCCGTTTTCCGCTTCATCTTGGCTGGCTAACCTTGGCCACCCATCTTTGTCGATTCAGGAAGCGTTGTGTGAGAAACCAAGTCGCAGTACATCGGTCGCAGCCCCCCTATGATGAATCTTCTGCACGTCAACAACTTCATATGAACACACTGCAAATTACAGATGATCTAGACCTGCTGCTGGCTGTCCTGCCCGAACGCATCCGCAGCGCGCTGGAGCAGTCGGAACGCAAAGGCAGCTTGATTGAAATTGTTCTGGATCTGGGACGCTTGCCCGAGGCACGATTTGTCGACAGCGAGCTGGTGCTCAACGAACAGGAAGTGACACAGCAGGATCTGCAGGGGGTGGTCGCCCAGGTCGGCGATTTTGGGGCCGACAATCGAGCAGGGATCGAACGGACGCTGCATCGCATCTCCGCCATCCGCAACCGCAAGGGAGAGGTCGTCGGGCTGACCTGCCGGGTCGGGCGGGCTGTCTACGGTGCAATCGAGATCATCCAGGACATTGTCGACGGCGATCGCAGCATCTTGTTGCTGGGACGGCCTGGGGTCGGCAAGACCACGCTGCTGCGCGAGGCTGCACGCCTGCGCAGCGCAGTCAAACGAGTGGTCATCGTCGATACCAGCAACGAAATCGCCGGAGACGGCGATATCCCCCATCCAGCCATTGGCCGCTCCCGGCGGATGCAAGTTCCCAATCCGTCGCTGCAACACGAACTGATGATCGAGGCGGTCGAGAACCACATGCCCGAAGTGATCGTGATCGACGAGATCGGGCGTGAGCTGGAGGCGATCGCGGCGCGCACCATCGCCGAGCGGGGGGTGCAGCTGATCGGCACGGCCCACGGCAACAGCCTGGAAAATCTTTTGATGAACCCGACGCTCAGCGATCTGGTGGGAGGCATCGAGTCAGTCACCCTCTCCGACGAGGAGGCACGGCGGCGTGGAACGCAAAAAAGTGTGCTCGAGCGGCGAGCCCCCCCGACCTTTGATGTCCTGATCGAGATCAAGGATCGCCAGCATGTGGTGGTCCACCACGATGTCGCTGAGGCGGTCGACTCCCTCCTGCGGGGCCGTGAGTTGGTCCCCGAAGAACGCTTTGTCGACGAACAGGGAAAAATTCAGATTCGCCGCAGTGAAACGCCCCCTGCCCACAGCGATTTCTCCGGACGGAGCCGACGCAGACACGAAGCGAGCAGGCCACTGGCCAGCGAGAGCAACGGGCAGCTGCACCTGAGCCCGCCCGCCAGCGATCCCGAACCCGCAGAGCCAGCCCGGCGTGGCCCGGTGCGCATCTACCCCTATGGCGTGGGCCAAAACCGCCTGCGTGCAGCGGCCACCACGCTCAACGTGCCCATCCAACTCGTCGACACCCTGAACGCAGCCGACGCTGTGATGACGCTCAAAAACTACTACCGCCAACAGCCAGCACCGATCCAAGACGCCGAACGACGCGGCATTCCAGTCTATATTTTGCGCAGCAACACCGGCGCACAGATGGAACAGGTGCTGGTCGACCTCTTCCATCTCTCGGTCGCCCCGATCGACGCCTTGGATGAGGCCATGCGCGAGACCCAGGAGGCGATCCAGCGGGTGCTCAACGGAGCCTCCGACGTCATTTTGAGCCCGCAGTCGGCGATGATTCGCGGCCAGCAACATCAGCTGGCGCGTGCAGCCAACCTGATCAGCCACAGCCATGGCCGCGACCCCTACCGCCGGGTACGCATTTTTCGCCGCTAGTTTGACGACAAGGATCCTACTGTGAGCCTGTTGATCACGTTCGAGGGGCCAGAAGGCAGCGGAAAGACGACCCAGATCCGGCTGCTGGGCGCAGCCCTCGCCGACCGCGGCGAGGCTGTCCTGCTGACCCGAGAACCAGGCGGAACCCCGCTCGGAGATGCAATCCGGGGCCTGTTGCTGAACCCAGCCTTCACCACAATGAGCCCGCGGGCCGAAACCTTGCTCTTTCAGGCCGCGCGCGCCCAGCTGATCGACACGGTCGTGCGACCTGCCCTGGCCGCCGGCCAGGTTGTGCTGTGTGACCGCTACACAGACAGCACTCTCGCCTATCAAGGGTACGGGCACGGCCAGCTGCTGACCGCTTTGCGTCAGCTGGGCGACTATGCGACGGGCGGGCTGCTGCCCGCACTGACCCTCTATCTGGACATCGACGTCCACATCGGCCTGGAACGCAAACGAACCGGTGCCGCAGAGGAATGGAATCGGATGGAAAACCAGGCTGCAGCCTTCCATCAGCGGGTGCGCCAAGGGTATCTGGCCTTGGCAGCGGCAAACCCTGAAAGGTGGTGCCTGCTCGACGCTGGCCAGCCTGTGGAGGTCTTGCACAGCCTGGTTCTGGACCGGGTGGCAGCGCTGTTGGCAGAGCGACGCCCCTCCCCGGCAGGGCAGGAAACAGCAGGGCAGGAAACAACGGTGTAAGCGCAGATGGATCTTTTGAAAAGGAGCGACCCACGATGAAACTGGTAATGGCCATTATCAACAGCGACGATACCCGCAACGTGCTCGACCGGCTGGCCCGGCGGGGATTTTCAGCGACTGTGACCAGCACAACAGGAGGGTTTTTGCGTGTCGGCAACACCACAATTTTTTGTGGGGTCGACGACGACAAGGTGGAGGATGTGCTGGGGATCTTTCGCGAAAGCTGCCCAAGCCGCATCCAGTATGTGACACCGCTGCCACCCGTCATGGAGCCAGGCGAGGTCCATATCCCAACACCGGTCGAAAAACATATGGGGGGCGCAACAATCTTTGTCCTGGAAGTGGCTCGCTTCGAAAAGATCTAGCTGGCCCTTCGGGCGCCCCGAAACTCCTTGGTTCGTCTAAAAAGAGAGCCCTGCTTCACTGCCGCCCGCAGCCTCTACGCTTTCCGGCATAGACTGTTCGATCGATTCGGGGCTCTCTCCTCGTTCGAGACGGTCGACCATCTCGTTCATTTCGGCATCGAGTGGCTCGCCCATTTCGTCGCTCATCTTCCGCATAAAACCGGCCAGCGCGCGCGGATCTTCGTTCTCCAGCCCCGCCATGAACGACGGGTCCGCCAGATGGTCCAGGCGGCTCTCCTCAGATTTGAGCACAGCTACCCGGCTGACCAGCCGACGCAGCTGGCTCCCTCCACACAACGGGCAGTGAGCGGCTGCATCACTTGCAGCTGCCATGCTCCGGAAGAAAATGTTGACCCGTTTTCGACAGTCCAGACAGCTGTATTCGTAGATCGGCATGCCCCCCCCCTTGTTGGCTCTCTCTCTTTTCACGTATACTGGCAGAGTAAAGAAATTGCAAGGATTATACGCACAAAGCGCAGATCCCTTCAAACTGATCGACTGTGCGGCGAGACTCGTCCAGTTCCAAGGAAGGCAACGATGAACAGCGCAATCCATGAACCAGACCAGGAAGTTGAGCAGCTGTATGCCAGTCTCAACGCGCCGCGGCCTGTGCTGGTGGTGCTTTCGGGCCCCAGCGGGGTCGGGAAAGACTCGATCATCTGTGGGCTGAAAAAGAGCAATTATCCCTTTCATTTTGTCGTCACAGCGACAACCCGCCCCAGACGCCCAGCAGAGGTCGACGGCGTCGACTACTATTTTGTTTCGGTCGGCGAATTTGCCGAGATGATCGAAAACGAAGAGCTGCTCGAGTACGCGGTCGTCTACGGAGACTACAAAGGCATCCCCAAAAAGCATGTGCGCGAAGCGCTGTTGAGCGGGCAGGATGTGGTGATGCGGATCGACGTGCAAGGGGCAGCGACCATCCGCGCCCTGGTTCCCAGTGCCGTGACCATCTTTCTCACAGCCGAAAGCGAAGAAAAGCTGGTCCGCCGTCTGCTGCAACGTAAAACAGAGGAGGCCGACCAACTCAAAATGCGCGTGGTCACAGCCCGGCGCGAGCTGCGCCGCTTCACCGAATTTGATTACATCGTCATCAACCGCGAAGAGCAGCTGGAGACGGCTGTCCAGGAGGTGCTCAGCATCATCCGGGCAGAAAAAAGTCGCGTAGACTGGGTACCGGTGGCGCTATGAACCTTCCGCCAGAGTCACCCGAGGAAGTGCCACAATTTTACATTCGTCTGAGCCGCCCCCTCGTCACGCGCGGGCTGTTGGGTATCCTTCTGGCCCTCTTTGTCGTCTCCGTGCTGCTCAGCCTCTGGCTCTTTGGATCCTGGACCTCGCTCACGAGCACCGATCTCCGTGTGCTGATCTTGCTGGGGGCCAAGGTCGACGAGTTGGTCGCTGCGGGCGAGCTCTGGCGGCTTTTGACCGCCGTCTTTCTCCACAGCGGCGTCATGCACCTGCTCTTCAACCTGTACGCGCTCTACACGCTGGGACCGCTGTTGGAAGGGTACATCGGGCACCTGCGCTTCTTGGCCGTCTTTGTGGTCAGCGGCCTGTACGGCAGCCTGCTCAGCTATGCGTTCTCTGGTTCGATCTCCGTCGGCGCCTCCGGGGCGATCTTTGGACTGCTCGGCGCCACTACAGTTTTCTTTCTGCGCTATCGCCATCATTTCGGCGGCCAGGGCCGGGCAATTTTGCAAAACATGCTTTTGGTGTTGGCCCTCAACCTGTTGATCGGGTTCAGCGCCAGCTTTATCGATAACTGGGGACACATCGGGGGGCTGATCGGGGGGGGATTGGGGATGGCTGGGATCTTGCCGCAGTATCGTCCGCCGGCCGGGCTGGCTGACCGCCCCGTGCCGCTGGAGATCGCCGACCGCCGGCTGGCCGAGCTTGGCTGGGTAGGGGTCTGCCTCTTTTTGTTCTGGGTGGGCGTCGGCTGGGTCACAAGCGTCCGGTCCCCCCTGCTCTGAAAAAAAGCGACCTCTGCGATGGGCACAACTACTGGGCACAACTACTGGGCACAACTACAAGGAGACTGAACAGATGATGCACACAGCACGGCGCAGCGGCATTCTTCTGCACCCCACATCCTTGCCCGGCCCCTACGGCGTCGGAACGTTCAACCAGGATGCCTACCGCTGGGTCGATTTTTTGGCCAGCACACACCAGACGCTCTGGCAGGTGCTGCCGTTGGGGCCGACTGGCTACGGCGACAGCCCCTATCAAAGTTTCAGCTCTTTTGCCGGCAACCCCTCTCTGATCAGCCTGGAAGATCTGCTGGACTCTGGCCTGGTCGACCCGCTTCTGCTCGACCAGGCACCCGTTTTTGACCGCCAGCGGGTCGACTTCGGCCTCCTCTACACCTGGAAACGTCCTTTGTTGCGCCAGATTGCCGAGGAGTTCCCCCGGCGAGCGTCCGCAGCGCTGCAAGCCGAGTTTGCACAGTTCTGCGCTGAGCAGGCGGGCTGGTTGGACGATTATGCACTGTTTATGGCGCTCAAAGACGCCCATCAAGGCGCCCCCTGGAATCAATGGGGGATGCCGCTGCGCAGCCGCCAGCCCGCTGCACTGGCTGCCGCATCTGCCCGCCATGCAGCCGCCCTGTTCAGCCACAAACTCAACCAATGGCTCTTTTACCGGCAGTGGCTGACCCTCAAAGCCTATGCCAACCACCACGGGATCCAGGTGGTCGGCGATATTCCGATCTTCGTCGCCATGGACAGCAGCGATGCCTGGAGCAACCCCCAAGAGTTCTACCTGGACAACGATTTTCAGCCGACAGTGGTGGCCGGGGTCCCCCCCGACTATTTCAGCGTCACAGGCCAGCTCTGGGGCAACCCGCTGTACCGCTGGGAAACAATGGCCCAAAATGGCTACCGCTGGTGGCTTCGCCGGATCCAGGCAGCGCTGCAGCTCTACGACATCGTACGCATCGACCACTTTCGCGGGTTTGCTGGCTACTGGGAGATCCCAGCCAACGCAGAGACCGCTGTCCACGGACGTTGGGTACCCGGCCCCGGCGCCCGCTTTTTTGAGGCAGTTCGTTCCGAACTGGGCGAAGATCTGCCCATCATCGCCGAAGACCTCGGCGAAATTACCCCCGATGTGGTTGAACTGCGCGACCGGTTCGGCTTGCCCGGAATGAAAGTTCTGCAGTTTGCCTTCAGCACGGACGCGACCGACAAATTTCTGCCGCACAATTTCACACGCAATTTTGTCGTCTATTCCGGCACCCACGACAACGACACCAGCTGGGGATGGTACCGCACGTCGGCAACTGACTCAGAACGCGATGCCTTTCGACGTTATTTTCGGACCGACGGCCACGACGCTGCCTGGACACTGGTCGAAGGGGCCTTTCGCAGCGTGGCCGACACGGCAATTGTCCCCCTGCAAGATTTGCTCAATCTCGGCAGCGAAGCACGCATGAACCTGCCCGGCCGTGCAGCGGGCAACTGGACCTGGCGCTTTGCCCCCGAACAGCTGAACGGCCATGTCTCCGCTCGGCTGCTCGAGGCCACAGAGCTCTACGGACGCAACCCCGCGCTCTATGCCGGCCCAGAAATCCTACAGAACGGCCAGGAATGAGCCAGGAACACCCGGCCCCCTGCACAGACCGGACAACCGCTCAGGTGATCGCCGCCAGAAGGAGGGAGACGGTGACCACGCTGACCAGGGTGCTGGCCAGCACCGCAGCGGCCACCAGACGGGGCGCTGCCGCAAACTCGGTGGAAAGCACCGTGGCCACAACCGCAGTCGGCATCGCAGCCTGCAGCACCATTACCTGACGCTCTACCCCGCCAATCCCAATCCACAGACACAACGCCAGCGCGATCGCCGGCGACAGCCCAAGCCGAATCAGCAGGCTGCGCCAGACCACCGTCTGGTCGCGGGTCAAGGTGGTTTGACTGAGCTGAATCCCCAGCAGCACCAGCATGATGGGGATGGTCGCCCCTGCCAACAGATCGATGGCCCGATAAAGGCTGTCGGGGATGGGCACGGACAGACGGTTGCAGAACAGGCCCACCAAGGTCGCATAGAGCACAGGCGCACGCAGGCTCTGGGAAAAGGCCTGTCGCAAAGGCGCTGTCCCCGCCGACGCCACAAAAACCCCAAACGTGTTGGTCAGCAGCGCGCTGATCGTATAGTAAACAGTGGCCGCTGCCAGCCCGGCATCTCCCAACGCAAAGAAGGCGACCGGCAGCCCAATGTTGCCGTTGTTGCTGATCGCACTGGACAAGGTCAGCGCAGTGCGCTGCGGGCGCTCCAACCCGGTTCCAGCAATCCAGCCGGCCACCCCAGTGAGCAGATAAACCCCTGCCACCAGCAGCAGTTCCTGCTGCAACAGCGCCGTGTCAAGGTCCAGGTTGTACAGACTGCGCAGCACCAGCGCAGGAGACGCCAGGAAAAACACAACTCGCCCCAAAGTGCGGCTGTCCAACTGGACAGTGCGCGCCAGCACAAAACCGGCACCCGCCACAAGCAAGACAGGCAGAACGGTGCCAACAAAGACCTGCACCAGGCTTCCCAAAAGATTCATCGCACTTTGCTACAGCTGGCCACTGCGCCGGTTGCCGGGCGGGGAAAGGCTGCCAGCCGTCCCCGGCTCTTCAGGACCCACATTGTGAAAAACCTGGTAGTGCTCCAGCGTGGCTGTGAAAAATTCGATGACATATTCGTTCGGGATGCCCATCGGCTGGGTCAATTCTCCCAACAGCGCCTGAAACAGGGTCGATCGCTGTGCCGGTTTGAGCTGACGCCAGCTCTCTTCCCACAACAGAAGCGTCCCATAAACCCCTTCGCCGGTGTAGTGAAGGTCAAGCTTGCCGATCGTCGTCGGTGTCCCGCCAGCTATCCCCAGGTCGAGGTCAAAGAGAGCATACTCTTCGGAAGAAGCTGTGCGCACGAGACGTTTGAGCTTCAGGTTCATGGCCGCTACCTGTACTCGCCCAGATCCGCGTCGTCCTCCCAGCTGTCCCAAGGGTCGAGATCATCCAACACATCCTCGTCTTCAGCTTCGTCGTAAAGCGGTATTCGCACGGCATCCGCTCCGGTGTAAAAAAGCATCTCCTCCAACGCCTGTTCGGCAGCAGACGCCTCCACACGGTCGCTGGCCGCCAGCTGTTCGAGCGCCTGACGGGCTTGTTTGCCGCCCAGCCGCCCCAACGCCAAGATGACAGACAGACGCACGGGCTCCTCGTCGTCTTCCAGCAGATCGAGCAAGGTTGACAGGGCCGCTTTGGCCTCCAACTCGCCGCAGGTGCGGGCCGCCGCTGCACGCATGGCTGGGTCGGGGTTGCGCAGCTCGGCGCGCACCAGCCGCCGCCAGCGGATGTCGACGCTGTTGCCCATCGCCACCAGCGCACTGACCCGCAATGGCTCCCAGGCTGAATAGTAGGCGTCTTCAATCAGCTGACGCACGCCGTTCTCCTCCGAATAGGCGATGCTCTCCAGGGCCTTGCAGCGCACAGCCAGGGGCTGCTGGTGGTCAGCCAGAACAGCCAACAGGGCATTCTCGATCCGCATGGCAAGCGCTGTCTCCAGCTCTCCCAGTTCGCCAGCCAGCACATAATGGCCCAACGCAGCTGCCGCAGCCGCACGCACCTCGTCGCTGCTGTCTTGCTGCAGACGCTGCAAAATCGGGCCGGCCAGGCTGGCATCAGGCTCGCCCTCGTCCAGCAACTCAAGGGCCCTCCGACGCAGGCGGCTGTCGGGATCTCCCAACAAGATGGCCAGCAGGGCGGTCAGGTCGACGTCAAGAAACTCGTCGGCTGAACGAGCCAGCCTGTCCAGCAGCTGGACACGCACGGAAAGGGCGATCTGGTTCCAGTGCCGCCGCACCAGCGCAGCATCTGCCCTGCTCAGATCAGAAAGCAGAAACCATTCGGCAGGCGCCACCTGTTCAGGGGCGACGATCAGCTGCCGAAGCAGTTCGGCAACCGTCAACGTCGGCTGGAGCCTGGGAACCTCTTCGTCAAACAGGTCGTCACTCTCTTCAGTTTCGTAATCACTTTTTGGATCGGTCATGGTCGGTTCTTTGCTCAAAGGTGCCTGGAAGCCCGGTCACTGCCAAGTAAAACCCCACACAGGACTGGCCGGGCTGATCGCAGTCTGGCCCCCGTCGGCGCCAACCTCGACAACCTCCACATACCAGCGCCACTGGCGCCCAAATTCAAAGGGCGCCAGGCCACACAGACTGTCATCCAACTTCCACAAGGTGACACCCGCAGGCCGCTGCTGTGCAATCACCCAGACGATCTGCTCGGCACCCTCCTGTGTACGCCCGTTGACATAGCCCAGATGTACCCTGTACAGTTCGTCAGGCTGGACAAAGGGAACCGGGTTCCAAACCAACGATTCGCCAGATCCACATTTTACGGAGACGTTGTTCTCGGGGGCGCGCAGGGTCGGCGGGTCGAGACGGATCGCCGGTGTCGCCGTCGCCGGACCAGCCGTCGCTGTCGCCGGAACAGCCGTCGCTGTCGCCGGAACAGCCGTCGCTGTCGCCGGAACAGCTGTCGCTGTCGGCAGGTCTGCGGCCGGGTCAGGGATGATCAGCGTGTCGCCGGGCTGCAGCGTATAGCTGTCGTTGAGGTTCAGGCCGTTTGCAGCCAGGAGGGCCTCGACAGTGATTTCGTTGTCCAGGGCCAGGTCAAACAACGTGTCCCCAGCACGAATGCGATAGCGCTGCGGGGTCGCAGTGGGAGGCACAAGGGGGGGCAAAGCGGTCGGGGTTGGAAGGAACAGCACGTCTGTATCCTGTCTCCCCGTTGCCGCTGTGCTGGCCACGAGCAGCGTCCGGGTCGGCGTAACGCTGACAGCCACCTCTTCTGGCTCCGGTGCAGGTGGCTGGGTCGGCGTGGCCAGGGGGATCGCCGTGGCTGTCGATGCTGCAGCCGGCAGCGTGGCCGCAGCTGTCGCCGCAGTTGTCGCTGCGGCTGTCGCCGTGGCTGTCGGTTCTGCAGCCGGCAGCGTGGCCGGGAGGGGCGCCGTGGCTGTCGGTGTGTCTTCGGCTGGCATGGAGAGGGGCGGCTCTGGGGCAGCGGCGGGCCCCTCGGCAGCGGGGCTGGGCTGGGCAGAGCCCTGCTGCGCAAGAGCGGAGTAGAAAACCGCCGTCTCGGAGGCGGCTGGCTGCAAGCTGACCCACTCGATCTCGTCCGTGTCGACCGAGCGGGTTGTGACCGAAAAATCGGGCGAAAATTGTGCTCCCAGCGTGCCGGCCACGGTGGCCACCCGTTCCAGCTGGCGCTGGGTCCAACCAGAGAGGTCAGCCTCTCTCCACTGATAAAATACCCCAAAGAGGACAACCAACAGCAGGGGTCCCCCCCAGGTGACCAGCCGCGGCGGTGCGGGTTGCAGCGTCCGCCCGCAATGGGGGCAGACCCTCAACGCTGCCAGTGCCCGGTTGTTGCAGCGCCGACAGCGAATTTGCTTGTCGCGCGCGGGCAGGCTCTCCCCACAGGCAGGGCAGAGGGCGGCGCCGAGGCTGACTGCACTGTTGCAGCTGGGACAGGGACGTGTGGCTGCAGAACGCAGATCCTCTGAAACGGTGCCCTGTCGCTGGCCCAGATCCTGTTGTGCCATCGTCTTTATTGCCCCATCAAACGCGACCAGTCAATCGTCTGGGGGGCCGAACTTAGGTCGTTGACAGTGATCAGGAGCATCAGCCCCAACAGCAAAGCAAAGCCGATCATGTGGATCATGCCTTCACGTTCTGGGCTGACCCGGCGGCCGCGCACGATCTCGATCAGGATGAAGAGCAGACGCCCGCCGTCGAGTGCCGGCAGAGGGAGCAGGTTGGTGATCGCCAGCGCTGCGCTCAAGACAGCCGAAAGGCGCAGAATCGGAAACCAAAAACCGGTGTCAAGCGTGGCCGACATGGCCCCGCCGATCATCTGTGCGATGCCGACCGGCCCGCTGAGCTGGGCATCCTGAGGAGCAATCTGGCCCTGCACCAGCAGGACAGGCAGTTGGAGCACCAGGGCGGCGTACGAGGCCGTGCTGGTGACGCCCTCCCAGAGGGCCGGCAGCAGCCCCATGCTGGCCATGCGGTTGACCGTGCCTATCTGAACGCCCAAGGCTCCCTCTCCGGCGGGCGGGTCGAGGCGCGGGGTCATGGAGAGCTGCAGCCAACGATCTTCCCGCACAACGGTCAATGTGAGCTCCTGCCCCAGCCGTTCGCTGATCAGCTGGTTGAGCGGCCTGTCAGCAAAGACGGTCAAGCCATCTACGGCAAAGATCAGATCCCCGGGTTGCACCCCAGCTTCTGCAGCCGGGCTCTCTGGGGCCAACCCAGTAACCTGGGTCATGAGAACGGGTGTGAACTGGCTGTCTTCCAGCGCCCGCCAGAGAGCCTCCTGGGCAGGTGCGGGCAATGTCAGCAGGAGCCCGTCGCGCAACAGGGTGAGACCTGCACGCTCTTCGCTGGCAGGCTGTGTGAACACAGAGAACTCGGTACCGCCCTCCAGAGGCACCTGCAAAGGAGCACCGTCCAGAGCCAGCAAAATGTCGCCGGCCAACAGGCCCAACTCGGCGGCCGCCGGGCTGGGCCTGTCAAGCTGTGGGGCACCGGTGGGGATAGGGGCCCCGGCGACCAGACTGGCCGCAAAGAGAACGACGGCCAACAAAAAAATCATGGCAGGCCCGGCAACCAAGGTAGCAGCTCGCCCACCACGGCTGGCAGCGTTGAATGCACCCGGCCCCAGATCGCCGCCATCTTCCCCCTGCATGCGGGCAAAGCCCCCCAAAGGCAGCCAGTTCAAGGTAAAATCGGTGCCATCATAACGAAACAGTTTGACCGCACGCGGGGGGTACCCCAGCCCAAACTCTTCGACGACAATCCCATTGCGCCGTGCCACCCAGTAGTGGCCCAGCTCGTGAAAGAAGACAAGCACACCCAAAACGGCCACAAATGACAATACAGTTAAAATCCAGTCAAAAAACATTGTTTGGTTTTCCTCTCACAAACCAGGGGTGCAGGCCCAATGCTACGCGTAGATGCGGGTGCCGACGGCCTGGCCCGCCAGAGCAGACCCGACATGGCCCGCCAGCATGCCGCTGCAGACGACGATCTGCAGCCCTGGGTGGCGGCGGACCATCGCCAATGCCTGCAACACCTTGGCACGCATCCCGCCTGTGACATCCACGCCATGGCTGCCGCCCAGACCGGCAGCGATCGCCCCCAACGAGGCCGGGGTGAGGGTGGCCAGCAGCTGCGCTGCAGGCTCCTGCAGCGGGTCAGCAGTGAAGATGCCATCTACCTCGCCAGCCAGGACCATGCGTTGGGGAGGGAGGGTCAGCGCCAGATACTCGAAGAGTTCTTCGGTGCTGACGATGGTGCCGCCGCGCACGCTGTCGAGTGCAACGTCGCCGTAGACAACTGGGGTGAGCCCTTGCGCAAGCGCAGCGGCGACGGTGGCCTCGGGCCCGGCGACGATCTGGCCGTCCTGGCAGCGCAGCAGTGCGCTCGGCTGAATGCTCCAGGCGGGGAGACCGGCTTGAAGCAGCTGAGCGGTCACGATGCGGTTGAGGCGGGCCGCTGCATCGCCGGTCGCTGCAAACCCATACCAGCCTGCAGCATTGCGGACGCCGCCACGCGTCCCGTACCGGTGTCCGTACAGATGGCCAAAGCTGCCCGAACCATGGCCGACCACCAGCTGGAGAGCTGGGTTGGCTTGCTGCACAGCCGCCAACTCGGCCGCCAGCCGAGCGATCACCTCCAGACGGGGCGTCTCTGGCTGGCGTTTTTCGGTGATCAAAGAACCGCCCAATTTCAAAAAGATGAGCATCCGATCTCCTCTTGTCTGGCCGACGGCTGCAAGGCCGCCAAAAGCCCCTGCAGCAGCAGACCCTCCTGGCCGGGCAGCACAGTGCGCGGGTCAAACAGCAGCTGCTCCTGCTGGATACGGCAGACCACTGGCACCGGCTGGCTGCGCAGCGCCGCGGCGACCCGGTCCGGGGCTGCATGGGGGATCGCCAACAGCGTCGTCGGTTGGGTTTCGCCGGGCAGAGCGCCTCCCCCAACCGTGCTGAAGCCCGGGTGCAGCTGGGCAGCGAAGCCCTGGGCAGCCAGCGTCGCCTGCCAGCGTCGCGCCCGGGCCGCCAGTTCCTCAGAGCTGGCGGCGATCATCTGCCACACTGGGATCTCCTGCAGCGCCCGCCCGCGACGATAGCTGAGCAGCGTCGCCTCCAGCGCAGCCAGGGTCAGTTTGTCGACGCGCAATGCCCGCGCCAGCGGATGGCGCCGCAGCCGGGCCACCTCGCCGGCGCGACCCAGGATCAAGCCAGCCTGCGGCCCGCCAAGCAATTTGTCTCCGCTGAAGGTGATCAGG
>JAPLGY010000330.1 GCA_026389955.1 Caldilinea sp.
GGCACCGATGCCATCATGTTGTCGGGCGAGACGGCTTCCGGGCAGTTTCCTGTGGAGGCGGTGACGACCATGGTCAAAATTGCCGAGGAGGCTGAGCGGTTGCGCCAAATCCTCGGACAGAAGATTCAGTACGGCATGCCCCGTGTCTTTTCGTCTTCGGGAGCCATCTGCCACGCTGCCGTGCATACGGCCAATGCGGTCAAAGCCAAGGCCATCATTGCCCCGACGGTCAGCGGCGCTACGGCCCGCCTGATGGCAGGGTTTCGGCCAGACGCTCCGCTGATCGCCGTCACACCGAGTCCGATGGTGCAGCGGCAGCTGGCCCTCTGCTGGGGAACCTACCCGCTGCTCACCAAGCGGCTGAGCAACACAGATGAGGTGGTCACAGATGCGATCAACCTGGCCTATGCCAAAGGCTACATCGGGGAAGGCGACACGGTGGTGCTCACGGCAGGGGTGGTGGGAAACGTGCGCAGCGCCACCAACCTGATGATGGTGCGCCGGATCGACCGTGTGCTGGTGCGGGGCACAGGGATTGGCGGCCGGGAGGTGGCAGGAACCCTCATGAAGATTCAGCCGCCGATCCTCCACCCTGAAGAGTTCCTGGTGGGCCCCCAGCACATTATCTTTGCGGAGCGGATCGACCGCAGCTGTATCAGCTTGTTGCGGCGGAGTGGGGGGCTGTTGACTGTCCAAGGGGGGATGGACAGCCCAGGCGCAGTTGCTGCGGTCGAGTTGGGCCTGCCTGCTCTGGTGGGTGTCGAAGGCAACCTGGAGGCGTTGGTCGAAGGAGCATATGTCGTGCTGGATGCCAACGCTGGTCAGCTCAGCGAGTGGAAGAAGTAGCTTTCCGCAACTGGGTGTGTTTGTGCAACAGCGTGTCTGGCTGCCTTTATTTTGTCCGCTTTCTGCCAGCAGACCCCGTCTGTCCGGCGTTGGGTTTTTTCTGAGCCGCCCGATCGTCGGCTACGCTGCCGCCTGCCGCAGGTTTATTTCGGCGCTGCGCAGGGGGCGCTGTGCCCTCGGCCGCTGTCGGCTCGATAAAGTCGAACGTCAGCGCTACATGGGCATCTGCGGATGGGCTTTTCTCTCCTGACCGCTGTTCTCCCAAAACAGCTTTTGACGACGTTTCGGCCTTGGCACGCGGCTTGACAGGCCGGGCGGGTGTCGCTGGGCTGGGCGGGACGGGACGCTCCGGGGCAGGCGGTTCCGCTGGGCCCTCGCTGCTGACACTCCCCTCAGGCTGCCAGATCGACGTGATGCTCTCCTGCCGCAAGACGTCGAGCACCTGCTTGCCCAACACGCTGCGGCCCATGGCCGGGATCTCGGCGGCCAGCGCCGCCCGTGCCCCGCTGCGGGCCGTTACAAACACCAGCCAGGCGTTGTCTGCCTTGGGGGGCAACATCTGCGCTGCGGTCAGCTCTCCCGTTTTTTCGGTCAGCTTGTGGGCGACGATCCCGCCCCCGTTGCGTCCTTGCAGACTGTATTCGGCGAGCGCCGAGCGTTTGGCAAACCCGGCGGCGGTCACGGTCAGCAAGTCTCCCTCCTCTGCCACCACCCCGGCGTAGACAATCCGGTCTTTGGCGCGCAGCTTCATGCCGCCGACACCGCCGGCGGGCAACCCCATGCTGCGCACATCCTCCTCGCGGAAGCGAATGGCTTGACCTTGGGCGCTGACCAGGATCACTTCCTGGGTGCCCTCTGTCTGCAGGACGGCCACCAGACGATCCTTGTCGTCCACGTTGATCACCACGTACTCGCTGCCGGTGTTGTTCTGGACATCTGCCACGGTGATGCGCTTGACCATGCCTTGCTCGGTGACGCAGAAGAGATAGCCCTCCTTCTCTTCGCTCCGCTCGCGGGGCAGGGCCAGCGCGGCGGTGAGGGTGTCACGGCCAGAAAAACCGGTCAATTCAGCCACCTTTTTGCTGCCCTCTTCTGGCAGTTCATGGATGCCGATGCGGCTGCAGCGCCCATCTTTGCTGAAGACGTAAAGCAGATCGCGTGTGCTGGCCGCCAGCAGTGCCACCTGGCTGTCTTTGCCGACTTCGAGCAAGGTTGACAAGGTAGATTTGCTGACAGGGCGGCGGCGCAGGTCGCCGTTGCGCCCCAGACTGACCCAGACCCGCTGGTCGGGCAGCAGGTCGGTTGCGGTCAGCGTGCCCTTGGTGCGGTCGACAATCTGGGTGCGGCGGGTGTCGCCGAACTGGGCTTTGAGCGCCAGCAATTCTGCCCGGATCACGCCAAGCAGCTTGTACAGATTGGCCAGCAGCTCCTCCAGATAGAGAATTCGTTGTTGGAGCTCGGCGAACTCTTCCTGCAGTTTTTTGCGTTCGAGGGCAGCCAGCCGGCGCAGCTGCATCTCCAGGATGGCCTGCGCCTGGGTTTCGGTGAACTGGTACTGGCTGACCAGATTGTTGCGCGCGCTTTCGACCGTCTGGCTGCGGCGGATCGTCTGGATGACCTCGTCCAGCAGGTCGAGCGCGCGCAGCAACCCTTGGACCAGATGGGCACGCTCGCGTGCTTTTTTCAGATCGTACTCGGAGCGGCGGCGGACAATTTCCTGGCGGTGTTGGACAAAGAGCTGCAGCACGCGCTTGAGGCTCAGCAGGCGCGGCTGGCCATCGACCAGCGCCAACATCTGCATGCCGAAGGTCTGTTGGAGGGGCGTGTATTTGAAAAGATCGGCCAGCACCGCCTTGGGCTCGACGGTGCGGGTCAGCTCGACCACGATGCGCATGCCTGTGCGGTCGGACTCATCGCGCAGATCGCTGATGCCTTCGATTTTTCCGTCGCGCACCAGATCGGCGATCCGTTCCAGCAGGGCTGTCTTATGGGTCTGGTAGGGCAGCTCGGTGACGACGATCCGTGTCCGGCCCCGGCTGATCTCTTCGAAGTGGGCTTTGGCCTGGAGAATCAGCCGGGACTTGCCGACCGAATAGCCCTGCGCGATGGCATCGGTGTCCTCCTCGTCTTTCCCCTCTTCGCGGTAGCGGTAAAGAATGCCGCCGGTGGGAAAGTCAGGTCCTTTGACAAACTGCATCAACTCGTCGCCCGTCACTTCGTCGACCCTGTCGAACCGGTCGATCAGGAAGGTCAAGGCATCGACAACCTCGCTGAGGTTGTGGGGGGGGATGTTGGTCGCCATCCCGACGGCGATCCCGCTGGAGCCGTTGATCAGCAGATTGGGCAAGGCGGCGGGCAGAATGTCTGGCTCGCGCAGCGTGTTGTCGAAGTTTTCGTGCCACTCTACCGTCTCTTTTTCAAGATCCTCCAGCATCAGACTCGCCAGGCGGGCCAGACGGGCTTCGGTGTAGCGCATGGCTGCGGCGTTGTCGCCGTCGATGCTGCCGAAATTTCCCTGCCCGTCGATCAGCGGGTAGTGCAGGCTGAAGGGCTGGGCCATGCGCACCATGGCGTCGTAGACAGCACTGTCGCCGTGCGGATGGTACTTGCCGAGCACTTCGCCGACGATGCGGGCACTTTTTTTGTGGGATTTGTCGTGGGTCAGAGAAAGATCGTGCCACATCGCATAGAGAATGCGGCGATGAACCGGTTTGAGCCCGTCGCGCACGTCGGGCAGCGCACGCGCGACGATCACACTCATCGCATAGTCCAGATAGGCGGTCTGCATCTCCTGGATGATGTCAGCCGCTTTCACCAACCCTGCGTTGGTGGATCTGTCCAGCTCTCCGTTGCTGGCACCGTTGTGTTTTGCCATCGAACCCTTTCCTCGCTCTTGACAAGGCTGCTCTGCACACGCAGGTCGAGCAGCGTTCTGATCTCTACTCTACATCAAGACAGTCAATTGTGCATCTGTGTCGCCCCAAAAAAAGTAGTCCTGGTGTGCGCATCAGCGGCAACTGAGCTGCTGGAGCTCCTCATACAAAGGTCTGAGCCGGCCATACAGACGCAGATAGATGCGCCGGTAGAGCTGGTCGTACAGGCGGCGGGTTCGTGGATCAGGGTCAAAGCGGCGACCGCTGCGCGTCATCGCAGCGGTCGCCGCTGCAAAATCTGGGTAGAGCTGGAGCCCGACAGCGGCATCGATGGCGGCACCCAGTCCAGAGGTTTCGTAGAGATGTGGGCGAAGTGCCGGCAGCCCAAAGATGTCGGCGGTGAGCTGCATGGCAGCATCGCTCTGCGAGCCTCCACCCGCCACACGCAGCTCGCGGATCGGGGTGCCGGTCCGTTTTTCCAGCCGCTCCATCCCCTCGCGCAGCCCATACGCCAGCCCTTCCAGGATCGCACGGTACAGATGGGCGCGCGTGTGAATGTCGGTGAAGCCGATCACAGCCCCCCTCGCCTCAGGGCCGGGCACCCGGACGCCAGGGCTCCAATAGGGCTGCAGCATCAAGCCGTCACACCCCGGCGGCACACCGGCAACCAGCTCGTCCAACAGGCGTTCAGGAGCCACCCCGCTGGCCTCAGCCGCCTGGACTTCGCGCTGGCCGAACTCCTGTTTGAACCAGCTCACCATCCAAAAACCGCGGTAGATCTGGACCTCCAGGTTGTAGGCGCCGGGCTGGGCTGCGGGAAAAGGAGGAATCAGGGGCAGCGGTTCCAGATAGCGTGGGTGGGTGGTCGTGATCGTGGCGGTGGTGCCGTAGCTGAGACAGCCGATCTGGGGGTCAAAGGCGCCGGCACCGAGCACTTCACAGGCTTTGTCGGCCGCAGCGGCGATCAAGGGCAGCCCGGCTGGAATGCCGGTGGCGGCCGCAGCGGCCGCGCTGACCGTGCCCAAGGGCTGGGAAGGGGCGACCAGTTCGGGCAGGCACGCTGGGTCGATCGGCGCAACCTGCCATTTCCAGTCCCAGGAGGCAGCCCAGCGCTGGCTTTTATAGTCGAAAGGAAGATAGCCGACCTGGCAGCCGACCGAGTCAACAAAATGGCCGGTCAGCTTGAAGGTCAGATAGCCGGACAACAAAAGATACTTGTGGGTCTGGGCCCAGATGTCAGGTTCATGGGTGCGGATCCAGTTGCATTCGGCTTCGGCCTGGATGTAGGCGATCGTCTCGCTCAGGCCTGCCAATTTGAAGGCCATCCCCCACAGACCACCGACCGGGTGCTGGCCCAGGGTGCGTCTCTGGTCCAGCCAGAGGATGGCTGGGCGCAGCGGGCGGCCTGCCCCATCGACGTTGACGACCGTGGCACGCTGCGTAGTCAAGGCCACGCCGGCCACCCGCTCTCGGTCAGCTTGCGTCCACACCCCCTGGCAGGCAGCACAGAGGCTGCTCCAGAAATACTCCGGGTTTTGCTCTGCCCAGCCCGGCCGGCGCGAAAAATAGGCCTCGATCGGCACCTGGGTTTTGGCCACCAGCATGCCCTGTAGATCGAAAAGCAGAGCCCGTACACTCTGGGTGCCGTGATCAATTGCAAGAAGCAGGTCACGCATAGGTCTCCAAGGTCAGGACGGTGTGCTGACTTCCACCGCCGACAGGATCGATTCTATGGTATACTGACGAATATACTGAAACTTTCCAGTCCTTCTGGGACATCTTCCATTCATCGTATGCTGTAGGAAATGGCCATGAACCGTCAGACCCATCTTTTTGAAAAAGACACCTCCGTGCTGCCGTTGCTTTTTTTGGGGGGACAGCCGACCTGGAAAATGCCGCAGCTGACCAGCCTGAACCGGTTGCCCCCCCGGGCCACGCTGGTCCCTTTCCCCACAGCTGCAGAGGCGCTGCACAACCCGCCCACGGCATCCCCCTGGCTGGCCACCCTCAACGGAGTCTGGGATTTCCAGATTTTTGGTCGCCCTGAGCAGGTCACCCAGACTGCCGTCGAACAAGGCAGCTGGTCCGCCATCCAGGTGCCTGGCAACTGGACGGCACAGGGCTACGGACGCCCCCACTACACCAATGTGCAGATGCCCTTCCCCAACCTGCCCCCCGACGTGCCCGACGAAAACCCGACCGGCCTTTACCGTCGCCACTTTCGAGTGCCTGAAAGCTGGCGCGGGCGCCGGATCGTGCTGCATTTTGGAGGCTGTGAAGGGGCCCTCTATGTCTACGTCAACGGCCAGCCGGTCGGGCTCAACAAAGATGCGCGGACCCCAGCCGAGTTTGAGATCACCGAGCTGGTGCGCTACGACGCCGAAAACCAACTGCTGGCCGCTGTGACCCAATGGTCGGATGCCGCCTTTGTCGAAGACCAGGACATGTGGTGGCATGCCGGGCTGCAGCGCGAAGTGCTGCTTTACGCGACGGGCACACCCCATCTGCAAGATGTCTTCGCCCGCGGCGACCTCAGCGAGGACCTGCGCGACGGCATCCTGCGCGTCACCGCCAAAGCTGGCTTTCCAGGAGGCGACGTGAGCGGCTGCTCGCTCGAAGCCCAGCTTTTCGATGAACGGGGCAAGCCCGTTCTGCGTAAACCGTTGCAGGCAGACTTCGGTGCCCTCTACCAGCCGCGCGGCCAGGTGTCGCTCGAACAGACTCTCCCCAGACCCAGGTTGTGGTCGGCAGAGGCACCCCATCTCTACACGCTGGTCGTGACCCTCAAAACCCCCCAGGGTGAGGAAAGCAGCCGCTGCACAGTGGGCTTCCGCAAGGTCGAGATCCGCGAACGGTCGCTGCTGATCAACGGCAAACGAGTCTTGATCAAAGGCATGAATTTGCACGACCACGACGATGTCGCCGGCCGTGCCATCTCACGCGAACGAATGGAGATGGATCTGCAGCGGATGAAACAGTACAATGTCAACGCCATCCGGACATCGCACTACCCCAAAGATCCTGTTTTTTATGATCTCTGCGACCGCTACGGGTTTTATGTGATCGACGAGGCCAACGTCGAATCCCACGCCTTCTTTTTGGAGATGTGCCGCGACACGCGCTACACCCACGCCTTTGTCGAGCGCGTGCAAAATATGGTCGAACGGGACAAAAACCATCCCTGCATTCTCCTCTGGTCGCTCGGCAACGAAAGCGGCTATGGCCCCAACCACGACGCTGCCGCCGGCTGGGTGCGCGGGTACGATCCCAGCCGCCCGCTGCATTACGAGGGGGCTATCTCGATCTGGGCTGGCCAGTCGATGAGCGGCGGCGAGCGCGTCACCGATGTCATGTGTCCGATGTATCCGGATATTGCCCGGATCATCGAGTATGCCGAGCAGAACGCGGACCCACGGCCGCTGATTATGTGCGAATTTTCGCACGCAATGGGCAACAGCAACGGCAGCCTGGCCGACTACTGGGCCGCCTTCGAGCGCTATCCGGCGCTGCAGGGCGGCTTTATCTGGGAATGGGTCGACCATGGAATTCGTCAGCAGGCCCCCGACGGCAGCGCCTACTGGGCCTACGGCGGCGACTTCGACGACGTGCCCAACGATGCCAACTTTTGCACGGATGGGATCGTCTGGCCCGACCGCACCCCGCACCCGGCGCTCAACGAGTTCAAATACCTGGCCCAGCCGTTACGCGTCGAAGAGGTGGCGCTGGCAGAGGGACGGGTTCGCATCGTCAGCAAGCAGGACTTCATCGGGCTGGAATGGCTGCGTGGCGAGTGGGAGCTGGTCGAAGAAGGCCGCGTGCTCGCCGCCGGAAAACTGCCGTCGCTCGAGATCGAGCCAGGTGCCGGGCTCGAGGTGACGCTGGAACAGGCGCTGCCCTGGCTGAGCGGCACAGAAGCCGTCAGCGGCGACTGTTTTTTGAATTTTCGCTTCTCGCAGCGCCGCGCCACGCTTTGGGCAGCCAGCGGCTATCTCGTGGGATGGGCGCAGCTGGCGGTGCCCGCCGCGCAGCTGAAAAGAGCCAGGATCCGGCGTGTGCGGAGCGAAATCCAGGTCGAAGCGCTTGAACAGGCGGGTCAGCTGGTTTTGCGTGCCGGTGAGGTCACAGCCAGCTTTGATCGCGAGAGCGGCCTGTTGATGGCCCTGGGGGCCAGCGGCACCAACAGGCTGATCCGCGGGCCCCGGCTGAATGTCTGGCGGGCTGGCACCGACAACGACGGGATCAAACTGCTGGAGAGCCCACCCTGGAAAGCCCTGACACGCTGGCTGGCGCTGGGGCTGCACACGCTGCAGCACCGGCTGGTCAGCATCGAACAAGTTGCAGCCAAAAATCGAGCGGCGGTCGAGGTGCTCCATCAAGCAAGCGGGCGTGGACAGTGGGATGATTTCACGCATATCCAACGCTACACCCTCACCCCAGAGGGTGTGCTGGAGGTCGCCAACGAAGTTCGACTGGGGGCGGCGCTCACCGACCTGCCGCGGGTTGGGGTCGATCTGGTGTTGCCCGCTCTGTTGGAAGAGTTGGAGTGGTATGGCCGTGGCCCCTGGGAGAATTACAGCGACCGCAAGGCCTCAGCACAGGTCGGCTGCTACCGCAGCACGGTCGCCGAGCAGTACGTTCCTTATGTGATGCCTCAAGAGCATGGCCACAAAACCGATGTGCGCTGGCTGGCGCTGCGCTCCGCCCAGGGGGCGGAGCTGCGGGTGCAGGGCGTGCCCACGGTCGAATTTTCGGCGAGCCACTTCACCGCCAACGACCTCTTCCAGGCGCGTCACACCTACGAGTTGACACCGCGGCCCGAGATCTATCTCAACCTGGACGCCGCCCAGCGCGGTCTGGGCACTGCCAGCTGTGGGCCCGACACGCTGCCTCAGTATCGTCTGCTGGCGCGCACCTATCGCTTTGGGTATCGGCTGACTGTGCGTTGACCGATTCGGTCTGCCCGCAGCCCTGTCTGGAGAAGAAGCAAGGATGACCAAAACGTTTCTGGAGCCCTTCACCGAACGCCTGCTGCGGGCTGGCCCCCAGCTTGCCGGGTACAGCTGGCCTTGGGCCGGCCGGCTTTGGCGCGAGCGCCTGGAGCTCGACGACAACCTGTCGATCTGGGCAGACCAGACCCCCCCGCCCGATGCGAGCGCCGCTGCGGGGCGGGGTGACCGCTGATCTGGCGATCATCGGCGGCGGCTTCACCGGCACAAGCACCGCCTATGCAGTCAGCCGACGTTGGCCCGAAAGACGGGTCGTGCTGCTGGAGGCCGCGACGCTGGGCAACGGGGCCAGCGGCCGCAACGGGGGGTTGATGCTCAACCGGGTGAACGGCTGTGAAACCGTGGACGCAGAGACCGCCGCACAGATCGACCGGTTGACCCGCGCGGGCATCGACGCACTGTGCGCCCGAATCGCACGCCATGCGCTGCCGGTCGACCATCGTCGCGATGGAACGGTGACGGTCTACACCAGCGCAGAACGGGCAGAGGCGGCCCATGCCGCTGTCGAAGCTGACAACCGGATCGGGATCCCGACACGCTTTCTGAACAGCGCCGAGCTGCGCCGCCAGCTGGCGGTCGAACAGGGCTGCGGTGCTGTGCTGGATCCAGGCACTGGCCAGATCAATGGCCTGCAGCTGGTGCGGGCGATGGCACCCCTTCTGGAAGCCCAGGGGGTCCAGATCTATGAAGGAACTCCAGTGGTGAACGTCCAGGAGGGGCAGCCGGTTGTCTTGACCACCCCCCAAGGAGAGGTGCGCGCCGACTCGATCGTGCTGGCCACCAATGGCTATACCGGCGCGCTGGGCTATTTCCGCGACGCGCTCTTCCCGCTTCACTCGCATGTCCTGGCCACAGCTGCCCTGACCGTCGAACAGCGCCAGCAGCTTGGCTGGCACGGGCTGGCTGGCTTCGCCGACGACCTGGATCGGATCTCGTACGCGTCGATGACGGACGGCGGACATCTGGTCTTCGGCGGAGGCAGCAACCAGGCCTACAGCTATCTCTTCAACAACCGCACCCGCTACCCTGGAGGGACGTCGGCGCGCGCCCAGGCCAGCCTGCAAGAGACGCTGCGGCGGCACTTTCCGGGCGGTGCCGAGCTGCCAATCGTGCGGCGGTGGGTGGGTACGCTGGGGATGACCTTTGACCGCCGCCCGCTGATCGGCGTGCGCGGCGAAAGGCGAAACATCTACTATGCGCTCGGGTACAGCGGCCATGGTGTGACGCTGGCCAACCTGGCTGGTGAGATTCTTTGTGACCTGTACGCAGGCGACGACTGCCGCTGGCGTGGTCTGCCCTTTGTGCAGGGCCGCTATACCCGCATCCCTCCTGAACCGCTGCGCTGGGCTGGCTACCAGTTGGTGACCCGCCTGACGGGGCGCTCCCCGCGGCTTCATCAGCCGTCTGGGGGGAGCGCCCAGATTAAAAAATGGTGAGACTTCCCCCCAATTCAGCCCCTAAATCGCCAGGCTATGTTATGATGGGAGAAATCAGTGGTCTCTGTGCCGGCAGCTCTGCAGCTCTGGACCGGAAATGGTGAGTCCTTCAGAAACGACAAAATGATGCCACAAATCCAACCACAGCGAACGATTCTTTTCTCCTTGTTTGTGCTGTTTTGTCTGACTTGGCTGGGGGCCAGGCCTCTCTCTGCCCAGGAGAGCGCCTCGGCGAACCCTGGCGCGGTGAGCCCCAACGATGTCAACGAGATCGCCAAAGATCTCTGGTGCCCTCTTTGCAGCGGCGTGCGGCTGGACGCGTGCGAGCTGAAAGCGTGCGAACAGATGCGCGACATGATCGCGATTCAGCTGGAGGATGGACAGAACAAAGAACAGATCAAAGCCTATTTTTTGGAGCAGTATGGCCCGCAGGTGATGGGAGAACCGCCCTTGCAAGGGTTCAACCTGCTTGCCTGGATCTTGCCCTTTGCCGCCTTGATCGGCGGCGGAATTTTTGTCTGGCGCCGCATGCGCAAGATGATTGTCCAGAAGCCACAGCCGGCCGGGGTGCTGACGCCAGCGGTGGAAGAAAAATATCACCAGCGGCTGGAAGAGGAGCTGAAGCGCTATGGCTGAGCGGACAGCCCCAGAGCGTGAGCAGCCGGTCCCGGCCGAGGCTGCGCAGGCGCGGCAGCGCTCGGTGCGGGCCTGGCAATCGATCTTTGTGCTGATTCTTTTGGGGTTTGTCGGTCTTTTGGCGGCCCGCCTGATCCAGACCAACCAGTCTGAACACCGTGCCAGCGGCGAAGCCCCTCCATTCACGGTGACCACGTTTTCTGGCGAGACAATTACGTTGGCGTCCCTGCGCGGCAAGGGGGTGGTGCTCAACTTCTGGGCCAGCTGGTGTGCACCCTGTCGTGACGAGGCAGCGTTGCTGGAGGCGACGTGGCGCCGTGAGCGAGAGAACGGCGTCGTCTTCATCGGGCTGGACTACCTGGATCAGGAACCGGCGGCCAAGGCCTACCTGGCTGAATTCGACGTGACCTATCCGAACGGCCCAGATCTCCGTAGCGCTGCGGCTCGCCGCTACGGCATCAAAGGGGTCCCGGAGACCTTTTTTATCGATGCAGAAGGCAACATCCAGGAACTGGTGATTGGCCCGATCGTCAGCCAGGCGCAGCTGGATGAGCTGCTGGACAAGATTCGACCTTGAAGCACATGATCGACGTAGAGGAGAATCGACCATGATCTACGACATTGGCCATCTGATCTTGTTGACCTCGCTGATGCTCTCTGTCTGTGGCATCCTGGCGGGGTTTTGGGGGGGGCATCGCCGCAACACCAGGTTGATCCAGAGCAGCTACAACGCAGTCTACGCGGTCGCTGCGCTGGTCACAGGCGCCACTGCCATCCTTTGGTATGGGCTGCTGACCGACGCGTTTCACCTGAGCTACGTCTGGAACCATTCGGAACGAGCGTTGTCGGCTTTTTACAAATTTTCGGCGCTGTGGGGGGGGCAGGCGGGCAGCCTGCTCTTTTGGTGCATGATTCTCTCTCTCTACAGTGCGGTTGTCGCCTTTTCTCACCGCAACCGCCACCAGGTGTTGATGCCCTACGTCAACGCCATGATGTTGGTCAGTACGCTTTTCTTTCTGACCCTGCTGGTTTTCGCCGCAGACCCCTTCAAGCGAGTCGGGTTCCTGCCGCCCGACGGGCAGGGGCTGAACCCTCTGCTGCAAAACTTCTGGATGATTCTCCATCCGGTGATGCTCTACCTGGGCTATGTGGGGATGGCTGTGCCCTTTGCCTTTGCGGTGGGGGCTCTGGCGAGCAAACGGCTGGACAACGAGTGGGTCCACACAGTGCGGCGCTGGACGCTGATTCCTTGGATGTTTCTGTCGGCAGGGATCATTATGGGCAGCCAGTGGGCCTACATGGAGCTAGGCTGGGGGGGCTACTGGGCCTGGGATCCGGTCGAGAACGCCAGTTTTCTGCCTTGGCTGACGGGAACCGCCTTTCTGCACAGCATTATCATCCAGGAACAGCGCGGGATCTTGAAGGTTTGGAATGTCGTGCTGATCTGGCTCACCTATTTTCTGGTGATCCTGGGCACCTTCACGACGCGCAGCGGGATCATCGAGAGCGTGCACAGTTTTGCTCGCAGCGACGTTGGCCCCTATTTTCTGGTCTACCTGGTGCTGATTCTGTTTGGATTTCTCTGGTTGCTCTTTGACCGGCTGCCGCTGCTGCGCGGGGAGCACACCATCGACTCGTACGCCAGCCGAGAGGCGGCGTTCCTGGCCAACAACTGGCTTTTTGCCGGGATTGCGTTTGCGACGTTGTGGGGTACCTTTTTCCCGATGTTCAGCGAAATTCTGACCGGCGAACGGATCAGCGTGGCGGCGCCCTTTTTCAACAAAGTCAATGGCCCGCTCTTCCTGCTGCTGCTGCTGCTGATGGGGGCTGCACCGTTGCTGGGCTGGCGCCACACCAGCCTGGCCCTCTTTCGCAAACAGTTCACCTTCCAGCTGGTTGCAGCCGGGGGGGTCGCCTTGCTGGTCTTTGTCTTTGCCCCCAGCCTTTATCCGATCATCGGACTGGCCATCTGCGCGTTTGTGGCTGCCACCATCGTCCAAGAATACGTGCGCGGGGTTGCGGCACGGCGCATCACCAACGGTGAAAACGCGCTGCTGGCGATGGTCAACTTGTGGAGCCGCAACGGCCGCCGCTACGGCGGGTACATTGTCCATCTGGGCATTGTGATGATCGGCGTGGCGGTGATCGGCAACGAGTTCTACCAGGAAAGCCTCAACGTCACGCTCGCTCGCGGCGAGCGGGCTACGCTGGGGCGCTACGAGCTGGTCTACAACGGGATGGCCAGCACGCGTCAGGCCAATCGGATTGAATTTGATGCGTTGATCGACGTCTACAACCTGGAGAGCGGCCGCAGGATCAGCGAAATCTCACCGCAGCGCAATATCTACGACAAGGCGCCGGACATGCCGACCAGCGAAGTGGGCCTGTACATGAACCCAGTCGAGGATGTCTATGCCGTCTTGAATGGCTGGGAAGACGGGGGCGCTACAGCGACGTTCACCCTCTACATCAACCCGCTCACCCTTTGGATGTGGGTAGGCGGTATCGTGTTGGTGCTCGGCACCTTGATCGCGACCTGGCCCCACCCGACGCGTCGGCACAGCGAGAGTGTACGGTCGTTGGCCTACGCGGTCGGCGACGATTGAACAAAGAAGGGGGCCAAGATGTCGTCTGTGATGGGATTGGGGATCGCGTTGGGGATCGCGGGGGTTGGTCTCGACCGAGATCTCCTTCACGCCGAACCGCGCGCGCACCAGCGCGATGGTCTCGAGCAGCTCCTCCGGCTCGACGGTCGGGGTGCCGCCGCCGAAGTAGACGCCCGTGAACGCGAAGCCCGCCGCATGGTAGAGCCCGAGCTCGCGGCGCAGCGCGGTGAAATAGCGCTGCGCCTGCGGCCGGCAGTGCTGGACGCGGTGGAACGAGCAGAACG
>JAPLGY010000726.1 GCA_026389955.1 Caldilinea sp.
GGGTCACGCTGCCGGCTGCCAGGATCGCTGCAGGCAACACCAGGCTTGGTACCAGCCACCCGTCGGCGCGCAGCGCTTGCAAAACGGCACGCAACGGCGGTGTGGGGGCAGAAAATACAGACGCCAGGCCAGCCTGGTGCGGGCGATTCTGGCCAGATGCGTTGAGAGAAGGCTCGACCGGACGTTCGCCGGTCTCGGAAACGGCAAGGCGTCCTCTCACCGCCATGACGACGGCGCCGGTGACGGTCAGCAGATCCGGAGGACGGTCATCTGTCTCCGGAGGAGGAGGCCACACCGACCAAAGTGCTGCTGGAATCAGGGCCTCTTCTCCTGGCTGGCGCTGCTCCAACAGTTCGGTGACCAGCCTGAAGGCTGCGGGGCCACGCCGCAGACTTTGACTCTCGACCAGAGTGGTGACCAGACGTGTGGCTGCGTCCAGAAGGGCCAGCGGGCGCCATTCGGGGAGAGCCAGGGCGCTTTCGACCAGCCTCTCCACCTGAACTGGCGTCCCTCCTACCGAGCGCAGCCGTGCACGCAGCGGGTTGCAGAATCCATCTGTTCCTGCCCACTTCCGCCAAAAGAGGGCGGACACGACTGGCTGATGGCGGTAGAGACTTTGCATGAACTTCTGGCGGGTCAGCCAACGCCGTCCGGCGGCTGGGTCCATGATTTGGACATAGGGGCCCTGCACGCGCCAGACCACCACAAAATGGGGGGCTCCGGTTGGCAAGACGGTCACGACCAAGGCGGGCAAGAGCGCGGCCTCTGGCAGGAAAAGATGATCGAGCGGGGCCAGAAGCTGGTCGACCCTGAGCCCCAGCTGGCGCGCCACATCCTCCAAGGTGTCGATGGAGGTGCCGTCGACGCCGGTCTGGCAGGCTTCTCGCAGCCGAGCGTAGTCGGCAGCCACACCAAAGCCTTTCAGCAAACACATCAGGGCTGCGGGCCCGCAGTCCATTGCAGAAGTCTGGACAAATTCAGGTGCCAGCAGTGGGCGATCTTTGGCCATCATCGGTGGATTTTGTACGATTTTCTCCCTGGCCATCTGTGCAGATGTTTCCTTTTGAAGCTGTTTTTACAGCGGTGGGTCAGCGGCTGGGGCGCCCACACGCTGTCGGGGCAGCGTGTGCAGCACAGCCAGGGCGACGGCCGCTGCTGCGCCGTAGACCAGGGCGGTTCCCCCAAAGACACTGCGATAGCCGAGCAGCGCTGCCAGCCCTGCCGCAGCCAGGGGAGCCACCACACGTCCTGCTGCCTGTACACTGTTGTCCAGCCCGTAGATGGCTCCTTGGCTCCCCTCCGGAGCGTAGCGATTCATCAGCGCTGCCGCCGACGGGATCAGCCCCCCCAGCGTGAGGCCGCTCACTGCCTGCAGCACAACCAGCTGCCAGGTGGCTGTGACAAACATCTGCGGTACAGAGACCAGCGCCGACAGCAGTGCAGACCAGAGCAGGATCCGGTCGTGGCCGATGCGGTCCCCCAGCTTGCCCAGATAGACGGCGCTCAAGGCACTGGCGAGCGCCGACACCCCGATCGTCGCACCGGCCAGCATGGTGGTTCCATCTTGTGTCCCCTGGTGGAGCGCCAGGACATAGAGGGACAGAAAAGGCAACGGCATGGTTGCACCCAGGCTGCGCAGAAAGGCCAGGGTGTACAGGTCGCGCATGCCCCAGGCCCGCCAGATCGTCCGATAGCGGGTGAGCAACCCAGGCTGTCGGGTTCGTTCTGTCGGGGTGAAGTCTTCCTCGACCCACAGGATCACCGCCAGGCCGGCCAGCCCCAACAGCCCCCCTGTGATCCAGAAGCTCTCTCGAAATCCAAACAGTTCTCCCAAAACTCCGCCGACCAGTGGTCCGGCAGAGACCCCCACCCAGCGGGCCATGTTGATCAGCCCCAAGGCAAAGCCTATCTGAAGTGGCAAAAAAGGTGCGACCAGTCCAAACCCCAGCGTGGCAAGGATCTGCACCGCCACCAACACAGCCAGGTTGCGCCGCCAGTCGATTGTTCCGTCCGCAGAGCGTGTGCCGATGCTCAAGCGCTTGTTCGGTTGCATTCTACATCCCTGAAGATCGGCGGAGGGGTGCGCAGCAGGAGCCTCTCACTGTTGGTTGAGAACTTGGGCTGCTGTCACCGCCAGCAACGCCAGGGTCGAGTTGTAGACGGCATGGGCGATCATGGCGGTGGTGGTGTTGTAGCGTGTGGCCAGCCAGCCCAGCATCAGACCCAACAAGAGCACAACAACTGTCGAGAGGGTAATCCCGTAGTTGCTGTGGAGCAGGGCAAAGAGCAGTGCCGTGTAGACTCGCCCAAACCGTGGCAGCAAGGCCCCCCGAAACAGTGCCTCCTCGCCGATACCTGCGGCCAGCC
>JAPLGY010000195.1 GCA_026389955.1 Caldilinea sp.
TGCACGCTCCAGGTGAGCGCCTCCGGTCAGATAGTTCAGAGGGCCGTTGCCGGGGGAATCCCCGATCACCAGCAGCGCGTCCAAATTGCGTTCTGCCATCAGGCGATCCAGTTCTTGTTTCACGATTCCCTCCACGCTTTTACAGGCTGTCTGGTTTTTGCGACACACGATTGGGGTGCCTCGGGGTTTTTGCAGGCACCTATTTTCAGCCTACCATGCTTTGTAGAGTCCGGCAAGCGTACCGAGGTTGGGGCTGCCTGTCTGGGCACAAAATCGTTTCCTTGCTGCGGTACAGGTTGGCAGATCGGGGGAGTTCTTCTACAATGGGAGAGAACACCTCGATACAAGCGCCATTGTTGACTTGAACGGGAAGGATGCCCATGCGAACGATTGCCATGATTCTGGCTGGCGGGGAAGGGACGCGATTGACGGTCTTGTCGGAGGAGCGCGCAAAGCCGGCGGTGCCTTTTGCCGGCAAGTTTCGGATCATTGATTTTACGATCAGCAACTGTGTGAACAGCGGGATTTATACGGTCGGCATTTTGACGCAGTATCGGCCTCACAGCCTCAACGACCACATCGGAATTGGCAAGCCGTGGGATCTGGACCGCAGCCGTGGGGGGGTGCGTCTTCTGCAACCCTATCAGGCACGGCAGGGCCAGAACTGGTATGCCGGCACGGCCGATGCCATCTACCAGAATTTCAATTTTATCCACGAAAATCGTGCCGACAACGTCGTCATTCTTTCTGGCGACCACATTTACAAGATGGATTACCGTCCGATGATCGACTACCATCTGGCCAAGGGGGCTGATTTGACGGTCGGGGTCATGCCAGTTCCGCTGGAAGAGACACATCGGTTCGGCATCATGATGGTGGACGACGAACAGCGGATTGTACAGTTCTACGAGAAACCCAAGAATCGGGACAAAGGGAACCTGGCCTCGATGGGGATCTATGTGTTCAACGCCCACACACTGGAGCGGCGGCTGGGTGAGGGGCGGCCGGAGGCCCCGCGCAACGACTTTGGCAAGGATATCATTCCGGCCATGATTGGGGCTGGCGACAATGTCTTTGCGTATCGTTTTGAAGGCTACTGGGTCGACGTTGGCACAGTAGACGCTTACTGGACAACCAGCCTCGAACTTTTGGGGCCCAGCCCTGCCCTGGACCTGTACAGCGACAAATGGCCGATCCTCACCAAGTCTGAAGAGCGTCCGCCGGTCAAAGTCGGTCCGCAGGCCAAGATCGTCAACAGCATGGTGTCCAACGGGTGTATTGTGCGCGGGTTGGTGGTCAACAGCGTGTTGAGCCCCGGGGTCTATGTCAGCCCGGGCGCGGTGGTCCAGGACAGTGTGGTCATGAACGACAGCTGGATCGGGCCGGGTGCCCGGCTGGATCGGGTGGTTGTCGACAAAAAGGTGGTGGTCGGTGCCGGTGCTGTCGTCGGGACCGGCGACAGCACGGTGCCCAACGAACAGATGCCTGACCGTCTTTTTGCAGGGATCACAGTGGTCGGCAAGCATGCCTATGTTCCAGACGGCGCCCAGGTCGGCCGCAATGTGTTGATCAACAGCGGACGCAATGAGACCGACTTCCCATCCGACAAAGTGGTTGCCGACGGCAAAACGGTTTAGGAGAAACAGAAGATGGCAAGCGCATTTGCAATGATCATGGCAGGCGGTTTCAGCGCCGATCTCAGTGTTCTGACCGAAATACGCGCTGAAGCTGCGGTGCCATTTGGCGGCAAGTTTCGAATCATTGATTTCCCGCTCAGCAACTGTGTCAACAGCGGCATCTTCAACGTGGCGGTGTTGACCCAGTACAAGCCGCGCAGCCTCAACGACCACATTGGCATCGGCAAGCCCTGGGATCTCGACCGTGCCCAGGGAGGGGTGCGGCTGTTGCAGCCCTATCAGGGCGGCCCCTACGGAGACTGGCAGAAGGGGACGGCCGATGCAGTCCGCCGAAATTTAGATTTCGTTCTGCAGCAGGATGCAGACCATGTGCTTGTGCTGGCTGGCGACCACATCTATCTGATGAACTATCAGCCGATGCTGCGCGAACATATCCAGAGTGGGGCCGATCTGACTGTTGCGGTGCGGCGAGTCAACCCCCACGAGACCCATCGCTATGGGATTGTCACGCTCGGCGCCGAGGAGCGTATCGTCGGTTTTCAGGAGAAACCGCGGCGTTCGCGCGAGACCCTGGCTTCGATGGGGATCTATATTTTTCGACGCTCGCTGCTGGTCGAAACGCTGCAGGCCCAGGACTATCTTGATTTTGGCCGGGATGTGCTGCCGGCGCTGGTGGCGCAGCCACGTCTGGTGCGCGCCTACGCGTTTCCGGGGTACTGGGCGGATGTCGGCAACGTCCAGGCGTACTGGGAAGCCAACATGAGCCTTCTCGCCGAGGACCCTGCCCTCAACCTGTATGACCCGGACTGGGTGGTTCACACCCGCAGCGAAGATCGGGCTCCGGCCAAGCTGGGGGGCAACGCACAGGTCGGTGGCAGCCTGATTTCCAATGGCTGCTGGGTCGATGGGACTGTCGAACGCAGCATTTTGTCGCCAGGGGTACGCGTCGCCGAAGGTGCCGTGATCCGGGACAGTGTGATCCTGGCAGACAGTGTGATCGAGGCCGGCGCGTTTGTCGACCGGTGTGTGGTCGACAAACGCGCCTGGATCAAGGCGGGGGCTCGGGTCGGCGACGGCGACGACAACGCCGCCAACAAGCTGTCTCCCCAAGTGCTCAACACTGGCCTGACCCTGGTCGGGGAGGGGTCGTCGATCCCCGAAGGGATGGTGCTTGGCCGCAATGTGGTTGTGCATCCTTTGAGCGACGAAAAGGCCTTCGGACCACACAAAAAAATTGCCAGTGGATCCGACGTAGGGGTCAGCCTGCGTTGACTTGGGAAGCGCAGCGGCTCCAGCCACGTTTATTCTGAACGGATCGCGATCGCTGGGGCTGTGCCGCCCAGCTTCCAGGCAGGGTAGAGACCTGCCAGAAGAGCCGCGAAGAGCGCAACACCGAACGCCTGTACGAATTCCAGCGGGTCGAGCAGCAGGGTCAATGTCCAGCCGAACGAACGCAGATTGATGATGTAGATCAAAATCACAGCGAGCAGCAGGCCGGTCGGCAAAGCCAGCAGACCGGCCACGCCGCCGATCAGCCCGGTTTCCAACAAAGAGAGCCGCCAAAGCTGCCAGCGGGTCATGCCAGTGGCGCGCAGGACGCCGATCTCCCGGCTGCGTTCGAGCTGCAGGCTCATCAACGTGCTCAAAATGCCAATAAAGGCCACAAGCGCAGCCAGCAGCTGCAGGGCCACTGTGATGGTAAAGGTGCGGTCAAAGACGTCGAGGGCATTTTGGCGCAGACCGCGGTTGGAACGCACCAACAGCTCCTCCGCGCCGGCAAAGGTCGCCCGCAGTTCCTGCACCTTGGCATCTACCTCGACACCAGGCGCTACAAACAAAGCCACCCCTGAGATGCGGTCGTCCATATACCAGCTGCGGTAGACCGCGTCGTCCATGAAAACAACCGACCGGACGTCGAAATCGACTGTAACCCCGGCGATCGAAAAGGCTTGCTCCCCCCGATCGGTCTGGAGATACAACGTGTCGCCCGCTTCCAGCTTCAGCCGGTGGGCCATCGGTTCGTTGACCAGAATAGAGCCTGTCCGCACAGCCTGCCAGGTCGTTTGCCAGTCCCCCAGTGCGTTGCGATAGCGGCGGTCGGCGCCAGCCAGGTCGTCGCTCAAGGCCACCAGATGGATGGGCAGAATGTCGCCGCCGGGTGCAGTGGTGGCCACCACTTCGACCCCCCGGGTGGTCGCTGCCCTGGCGATGCCCGGAAATGAAGAGAGGCTGTCCAACAGTGTCGGTGCCAGCGTGCTGGCGGCCGCACTGGAGCTCACCCCGGGCGGTGAGAGAAAGATGTCCGCCTGCAGCACGTCATCCAGCCACAAGACCACGGTCTGGCGAAAACTGCCGATCATGATGCCAACCCCGATGATCACGCTGACCGCCACCATCAAGGCGGCCACGGCGACGGCGACCCGACTCAACGACCGGGTCACCGTGCGCGGGGCCATCCGCATCAGCAGCCCGCGCCGCTGGACCAGCCGCTCGGCCAGAGCCATCAGCCACAACGTCAGCTGCGGCGTCAACAGCGCCACCCCGATCACAGCCGCAAAGAGGCCGGCAAAGGTGAACACCAGCGGCCAGTCGGGCAACATCAAACCAACACTCAGCGCAAGAAACGCCAGCCCAGCCAGCGAAAGCCAAGGCAAGATCCGCAGGGCCCGTTCCTCCACGTTGCTGCGCTTGAGCGCCCCGGCTGGCGGCACGCTGGTGGCCTCCCAGGCCGGGAAGGCTGCACCGATCGCTGCCGCTGCCAGCCCGATCGCCCCCCCTTTGACCAAGGTCCAGGCCGGGACGGTCATCTCCCGCACGGAGACCACAAAGAAAAGATCGTTGACCGTCTGGGTGACCAGCTGCACGGTGCTGCGCCCCAGCAGGACCCCAAGCCCCAGCCCCAAGAGCGTGCCCAACGCGCCGAGCACCATCGCCTCTCCCAGCACCAGACCAAAAATTTCCCCCCGTGTCATGCCCAACGCACGCAGGCTGCCCAGCACCGGACGCCGTTGGACCACACTGAAGGTGACCGTGTTGTAGATCAAAAACATGCCGACGACCAGAGCCAGAAGGCTCAACGCCGTCAGGTTGAGCTGAAAAGCAGCCGTCATCTCCCCGACCGCACCGGCACGTGCCCCGGCCGGGTCAATGCGCGCGCCAGGCGGCAGCAGCGCAGCCAGCTTTGCCAGCTGCTCCTCCCCCTCTGCACCCGGCGGGACAATCAGGTCGATGCGGTCCAGCCGGCCAACCTTGTTCAACACTTCCTGGGCCGTGGCAATGTCGGTGGCCAGCAACCCATCCAGCGCACGCCGACTCAGATCGTCGGAGGGCTCGAGCAGCCCTGCAATCACTAGCTCGACACGATCTGATCCGTGACGGACAGTGAGCCGGTCGCCGACTGCAAGCGCATAGCGCTCTGCGATTTCGCTGCTCAACAACACCGTGTTGGGCTGCACCATCAGCTCGCTGAGATAGGCAGCCGCCGGCCCCTGGGCCTGGTCACCTGGCCCCAGATAGCTGCGAAACGGGGCTTCTGCAAACGGATCCACCCCCAGCAGCTGCATGGGCTGCCCATCCAGTGCCTCTGCAATGACATAGCTTTCCACGACCGGCGCGCTCCACCGGTAGGCAGCTACCGTACGAATGCGCGTGTAGAGCTCTTCGTCCAGCCCGCTGGGCCCCCCTCGAATCTGGTGGGTGGCCCTGCCCGCAACGGTTTCTGCCCCCAATGCAAAGGCTCGTTCGGCAGAACCGTTGGCCAGGTCGATCGCCACGATCATGGCAACCCCAATCGCAACCCCAAGGATCAGAAAAATGCTTTGCCAAGGACGACGCCAGGCGTGACGCCAGGCCTGACGGGCAATCGAACGAAACGCGCTCATACGTTGTGCTCCGCTCGCCAAAGCTGGTCGCTCACCAGTTTGCCGTGGAGAAGATGCAGAACCCGATCGGCGCGTTGGGCCACTTCGGGGGCGTGTGTGGCCATAAACAAAGTCTTGCCGCTGTCGCGCGTCAGCTCCAAAAGCAGGTTCAGCACCGTCTCCCCAGTGTCTTCGTCCAGGTTGCCGGTCGGCTCGTCGGCAAGAATCAGCAGTGGGTCGTGGGCCAGTGCACGGGCAATCGCCACGCGCTGCTGCTCTCCCCCGCTCAGCTTGTCTGGAAAGGTGTGCAGCCGGTTGCCCAGCCCGACCCGTTCCAGCAGATGGCGGGCACGCGGCTGGCTGCCAGCCAGCCCGTTGAGCTCCAGCGGCAGACTGACGTTTTCCAGCACGGTCAACGTAGGAATCAAATTGAAAAACTGAAAGACGATCCCGATATGCCGGCGGCGGAAGAGTGTCCGTTCCTGCTCGCCGAGTGCCGTCAGTTTGACCGCCGTCTGCCCAGTGTCGATGGTCACATCCCCGCGGCTGGGGGCATCAATCCCCGAGAGCAAATTGAGCAGTGTGCTTTTGCCACTGCCCGATTTGCCCAGCAGACAGACAAACTCGCCTGCATAAAATTCGCGGTTCAGCTCGTCGAGAACCGTGCGGCTGACGCTGCCTTCTGTGTAGATTTTGGTCAGCGCTTCCAGCCGAATCAGCGGCGGCCGTGTTCCGTTCTCGCTGCTGGCAAGCTGTTCTGTTTGTTGTCCAAATTGCATCTTCATCGTTCTTTGCCCCTTTTGATCGTTGTTGTCGCTATTCTGTTCCAAGATTGCAAATCAATCTGTCGGCTTGCCGACAAACCCTGGCCAGAACCCCCAGGCCGCCGCCTGGATTGCTGAAAAGTTTGGGAAATCGGGTGGCCCTGTGGAATAATGAAGCTGCCCAAGTGGAGAGATGCCGTCGACCAGATGGGCGTTGGGCAAGAAACTTTAGGAGCAGCGAAAACGTTGCAGCAGAGATGCTCGTCCGCAGAGCGAATCTGCGGACGAACGACTGGGAGGGTGTATGCAGATGAAATTTGTTTGTGCGCTGTTGACTGTAGGTTGTGGGATGTTGTTGTCGGCCTGTCAGCCCGTCACGGCTGACAGCATGGCCAGCGCACTGGCAGGTCAGCCAGCAGAGGCTCCAGCGCAAGGGGAGGGCGAGCCCGCTGTACGCGGCGCTGCAGGAGATCTCCCGGATGGAAACGCCGTAGCGACGGTGACCGCCTCTTCGCTGCGTGTGCGTGCGGAGCCCAGTGCCGGCGCTGAGGTGGTGGCTGGGGTCCGGCAAGGGGAGCAGTACAGTGTGATCGGACGCAGCAGCGACGGACTCTGGATCGAGCTGGCCATTCCGCGGGCTGTACAGGGACGTGGCTGGGTCTCGGCTGATTTTGTGACAGTCGCCGGTTCGGTGGCCGCTGCTGAAGTGATCGACGTTGCGCCGGCTGCGGCGGCTCAGAATGAAGCTGCCTCCCCTCCGCTGCCTGCAGGGATGGCGCGGGTCATCGCCGAGGGAGCCCGTTTACGGGTGCGTGCCGAGCCCTCGGCTGCCGCAGCGATCGTGGGGTGGCTGCAGCCAGGCGAGCTGGTCCCTGTGACAGAGCGCTCCGCCGACGGTTTGTGGGCGCGGGTGGATGCCGGCGCTGGGGTTGAAAACCCGGAGGGTGGCTGGGTGCGGGTCGAATTTCTGCTTCTCGGCAGCGAATAACCCAGGGCACGCGCAGCCCCGCGTGGGGCTGTGTCAGGCGAATCGGCCTGGAGCAAGCGGAGGAACGGTGGCAGAGATGCGCGAGGCCGCAGCCGGACGGCGGCAGCAAAGAGCAGTCGCCCTGCTGCATGGTTGTGCCCTGCTTCTGCTGGGAATGCACCTCTATGCGCGCACACTGCCAGCAAGCCCTGACCCGGTCCCTGCGCTTCACAGCGCCGAGACGGCCTGGTGGGGAGTTTGGCCGGCAACCTATCTGCCGCTGTGGGGAGTTTGGCTGGGAGTCTTGGGGGTGTGTGCCCCGATCGTCTGGTACTGGTGGGGCGGTCGGCAGACCGTCTCCAGCAGTGCCAGACGCAGCTGGCCCGAGTGGCTGCTGCCGGGAGTCAGTGTCGGACTGGCCGTTGCGTTTGTGCTCTTCCCGATCGCACACACCCGTTGGGGAGACGCCTTCATCCTGGCCAAAGGAATTGCCTTCCCAGACCCTGTATTGCGCCTGACGCGTTCCTGGCAGGCACCGTTGGATGTGGCGCTGCACAGCCAGCTTTGGCACTTGCTGCATGGCCCGCTCAAATGGGAAGATGCGGTGCCCGTCTATCGGTGGTTGAGCCCTCTCGCCGGCATTGTGTACCTGTCCGCCGTGCTGGCACTGAGCCGTCTGCCGTTGTTGGCTCCGGTCTGGTTGTCTTACGGCCTGTTGGTGACCCTTGGCCTGGTCCAGCTTTTTTTTGGCTATATCGAAAATTACAGCTTCGCAGCGGCAGCCGTACTGGCCTACCTGTGGCTGGCCCTGGCTGTGCTCGGCGGCCGCCGCCCGCTCTGGCTGGCAGCCACGGTGCTGGCCTTGGCCCATGCGTTTCATCCGAGCACGATCGTGCTGGCCCCCAGCCTGCTTTGTCTGGGATGGTTGGCGGCTACCAACCGCTCCCAGAGTTTCCTGGCCGTCGCTCTCCAGATTTTGTTGCCTATGCTGGCGATAGGAGGCGCTGTCTGGGGGCTGATGGAGGCCAGCGGCCACGGGGTGATCCGGCTGTGGACCACAGACCGCCCCGGCGGGGGGGATGCCAGCTGGTTTGTGCCGCTGCTGGAGACCACGACGCGCTGGGAGCGCTATACGATGTTCAGCTGGCCACACCTGCGTGACTGGCTGAACAACCAGCTGCTGGTGGCGCCGGCTGTGCTGCCAGCACTGCTGGTGGCTGGACTGAGCCTGCGCGGCACCCCGGAGGAGAAGAGCCCGCTGCAGCGGCAGGCAGTACAACTGTTGCAGCTGGCCAGTGGCAGCTATCTGTTGTTTACCTTTGTGTGGAACCCGGACTATGGGGGGCAGCGGGACTGGGATCTCTTCAGCCTGGCGGCGTTGCCGACGACAGTCTTGTTGGCCCTCTGGCTGCCGACAAGACTCCCACGCCCCGCCCTGTGGGGGGGGATGCTGCCGCTGCTGGCCCTGCAGGCCTGGCACACCGCAGCCTGGATCTACCAAAATACCCTGCCTTGGCAGTGGCCAGATGGATGAGCATCGCTGAACCATGTATCAACTGCACTCTGTTCGACGCCCGGTGACACGCCCCACCGGCCCGTACAATCGTTTCTGGCAGGGGGTCGCGGCCGGCGCGCTGACGTTTGTGCTGTTGGCTCTGCTGACGGCCGGCACTTTGCTGGCTGGCTATGCACTCCAGGCAACGATCGCTACCGAGGACGCCAATTTCTACACACATCCAGGAATCGACCCGGTCGCCCTGCTGCGTGCGCTCTATTATGCGTTTCAGGAAGGCGACGTCGTCTCCGGCGCATCGACCATCACACAGCAGCTGGTCAAGCGCGTGCTGCTCAGCCCAGAACGAAGTGCCACCCGCAAGATCAAAGAGGCGATTCTGGCCGCTGAAATCACCCGGCGCTACAGCAAAGAGGAGATCTTGGAGCTGTATTTCAATGAGATTTATTATGGAAATTTTTCCTATGGGATCGACGCCGCCGCAGAGACCTATTTCGGCAAGGAAGCAGCTGACCTGACGCTGGCGGAAGCGGCGCTGCTGGCTGGGTTGCCCCAGTTGCCAGCATATTACGACCCCTATACCCAGCCCGACCGTGCCAAGGCTCGCCAGGGGGTTGTGCTGCGCTTGATGGTGGAAGCCGGCTTTCTCACGGCGCCGGAAGCCGATGCAGCCTGGCAAACGCCGCTGGCGTACGAACCGCTGCAGTTCAACCTCCAGGCCCCTCATTTTACGCTTCTGGTGCGTCAGCAGCTGGAACAGCTTTTGGGCCCTGAATCGCTCTACCAGGCTGGCTACTCGGTCTACACCACGCTGGACCCGCGTCTGCAGGCAGCAGCCGAACAGATCGTGCGCCAACAGGTCAGTGCGATCGCCGACCGCAACGTGTCGAATGGGGCGCTGGTGGCGCTGCGGCCGCAGACCGGCGAAGTGGTGGCTCTGGTCGGCAGCGCGGACTTTGACAACGTGGAGATCGATGGGCAGGTCAATATGGCGTTGGCTCCCCGCCAGCCCGGCAGCACCACCAAACCTTTTGTCTATCTGGCAACCTTTGCCTTGCCAGGCCGTCCTCCGGAGGAACAATGGACGCCCGGGACGCTGCTGGCCGACATCACCACCTCGGTCCCCGACGGCGCCACCCCCCCCTATGTGACAGCCAACTACGACAACCGAGAGCTGGGGCTGATCCCTCTGCGTACGGCCCTGGGAACCAGCCGCAATATTCCAGCAGTGGCTGCGCTGCAAAGAACGACCTTGCCACCCTATCTGGAACTGATGCAGCGCTTGGGCATCACGACCCTGACCCGCTCTGACTTTGGCCTGAGCCTGGCACTGGGGGCTGGCGAAGTCCCGCTGCTCGAACTGACCGGTGCCTTTGCTGTCCTGGCCAATGCCGGACAGCGTCTTCCCCCCGTCACGATCCAGAAGATCACAGACGTTCAAGGCGTGCTCGTCTGTGCCCAGGGAACCTCCCGTCCCTGCCAGCCAGGCATCGAGGCTGCCACACAGGTCGTCAGCCCAGTAGACGCCTTTCTTCTTACCGACATTCTGAGCGACAATGCGGCCCGAGCGCCGGTCTTCGGCCCCAATTCCTTGCTGCGGCTGGACCGCCCGGCTGCGGTCAAGACAGGAACCACCAATGATTTTCGGGACAACCTGACCGTAGGGTATACGCCACAGCTGGTCACAGGGGTCTGGGTCGGCAACGCCGACAGTTCGCCGATGGTCAATATCTCCGGCGTAGCGGGTGCTGGCCCGATTTGGAACCAGTTTATGACGCTGGCCCATGCGAACGAACCCGCCCTGGCGTTCACCCCGCCGCCCGGGGTCCGCCGATATTCCGTCTGTGTCGACACGGGGGCGCAGCCCAGCCTGGCCTGCCCAGAACAACAAGAGCATTGGTTCGCTGAAGATCGCCCACCGCTCCCCCCAGAACAGGATCTTTGGCGACAGATCCGCATGGTGCGTGGAACCGACCAGCTGGCCACCGAGTACACCCCGACCGACCAGATCGAAGAACGCCCCTTCAAGGTCTACCCAGTCGCATATCGTGACTGGGCGATCCGCAACGGCCTTCCCCAGCCCCCGATCGAGGCTGTGGTTGCGCCGCCAACCCTGGCCCCCGGCCTGTTGCAGCTGGCGATCCAGAGCCCAGGTGATGGCGAGACCGTGCGCGGGGTCGTGGCTGTGCGTGGCAGCGCCGCACTGCCTGATCTGGCCAGCTATGAGCTGCAATATGGCATCAGCCACGACCCAGGCGCTTTTAGCCTGCCGATCAGCGGCCCCTTTGCCAGTGCTGTGATCGATGGCCCGCTGGGGACCTGGGACACCACCAACCTGGAGCCCGGCCCGCATACCTTGCGACTGCTGCTGCGTGCCGCGAATGGGACGCAGTACGAAACACGCGTGCGCCTGTTTGTCGACAATGTCCCGTCTGCTCCATCTGAGGAGGTGCTGCCGCCAACCGCGACCTGGACCCCTTTGCCCCCCACAGAGATGCTGCCGCCGACCGAGACCTGGACCCCTCTGCCCCCCCCCACAGAGGTGCTGCCGCTGCCGGTGGAAGGCTGACACAAAGGGAACGGGTTTGTGGCGGGATTCTCCTTCTCTTCTGGTATAATAGATGCCTACGGTGGCAGAGTAGGTGCCATACCGAAACAGCGTGTACAATATAAATTGATTTAGAGCGTTAAGGAGAGTTGTATGAAACGACGTGTTCGCATTTTGCTCCAGCTACTGGTCGTCTCTGTGCTAGTGTTGACTTTGCTTCCGTTCGCTGCGGTGGCACAGGACAGCCTGAGCGAAAAAGCTGACATCGTGGACACTGCGATCGCAGCTGGAAATTTCACGACGCTTGTCGAACTGGTGCAAGCAGCTGGGCTGGTCGAAACCCTGCAGGGGGAGGGCCCTTTTACCGTCTTTGCGCCAACCGATGACGCGTTTGCTGCGGTGCCGGCAGATATTTTGGAGACACTGGCCGCAGATCCTGCTCTCTTGGAGCGGGTGTTGCTCTATCATGTGGTGCCTTCTCGTCTGATTGCAGCGTTGATCAGCGACGGCAAAGAGGTTGCCACTGCCGAAGGCAGCAATGTGATGTTTGGGTTTGTAGATGGAGTCAAATCTGTCAACGGTGCTGAAATTATTGCGCGCGATATCCAGGCGTCCAATGGTGTGATTCATGTGATCGACAGCGTAATTTTGCCGCCCGATGTAGCGGCGTTGCTGCCGTCCGCTGATGTCTCCCCGGCTGCGGAGGAAGAGGCTGCTGCGACCGAGACCCCGGCTGCGGAGGAAGAGGCCGCTGCGACCGAGACCCCTGCTGCGGAGGAAGAGGCCGCTGCGACCGAGACCCCTGCTGCGGAGGAAGAGGCCGCACCAGAGACCTTGCCGGTGACAGGCAGCACGTATGGTGCGTCACCGTGGATTGTTCTGGCGTTGGTTGTGGCTGCCGCACTGACCCTGATGGTTCGACGACGCATGATCTAAAGAGTTGCCGCAAGAGATGTGGGAGGGGGACTCTTCTCCCTACACCTCCCTATACACAGCAACGGGGTTTGCGGTGGAAGCAAGCAGCCATCGCAAACCCCGGTCAAATAGATTCTAAACTTGGTACAGACAATTTGGCGGTAGGTACCCCTGACAGGACTCGAACCTGTGCACCCGGCTCCGGAGGCCGGTGCTCTATCCTCTGAGCTACAGGGGCTCATTTTTTTCTTCACACAAGCATACATCAGAAGTTGAAAAAGCTCAAACAGTTGGGGGGCTTTGTGTGACAGATGGTATACTACTGCTATGTATTTAGACCATGGCTCTGGCGCACGACGGAGACGGCGGCGTGGAATCGGACGGTTCTGGCCATTGCTGGTGCCGGTTGTAGCAGGAATTGTCTTGTATGAAACGCGGCCCGGCTGGCTGGTCGAGCGGCCGTTGATTGTGACCCCGACACCGACACGCAGTGCTGTTTCGTTTCTGGCGGAGGCCCAGGCAGAGTTGGTGCGGGGCAACTATGCTGGTGCGATTGCAGCCTACGAGCAGGTTGCTGCTTTGGATCCCCAAAACCCTGAGCCTTATGTAGTCAAGGCGCGCCTGTTTTTGGTCGATGGCAATGCCCAGGCTGCCCAGGCTGTAGCTGCCAAGGCGGTCGAGCTCGCTCCAGAGGACCCCAATGCGCTGGCAGCGCTGGCTCGGGCGGAGGACTGGCTGGGCAACTACGAAGAGGCCATGAGCTATGCACTGGATGCCTATGAACTGCAGCCAGACAATC
>JAPLGY010000515.1 GCA_026389955.1 Caldilinea sp.
AGCCAGGTTCACACTCGACGGAGATGCCGCAGCTGCCTCACCTGCAGCAGCTTCACCCGCAGCAGCTTCACCCGCAGCAGCCTCACCCGCAGCTGCCTCACCCGCAGCAGCTTCACCCGCAGCAGCTTCACCCGCAGCAGCCTCGCCCGCAGCAGCTTCGCCCGCAGCAGCTTCGCCCGCAGCAGCTTCGCCTGCAGCAGCTTCGCCCGCAGCAGCTTCGCCCGCAGCAGCTTCGCCCGCAGCAGCTTCGCTCGCAACCGCCTCGCTGACGGTGATTTCCGGCACAATGATAATCTGCGGGGTAGACGATGATGTGTCGATCCGCACATTGAACTGTGCCCGCACCTGCAGTGTATCCCCTGCAACAGGCACAGCGACAGTCGCTGTGGGTCCCTCTGCTGTCGCGGCTGCAGTGGCTTCTTCTGCAGGGGCCGCAGTGCCTTCTGTCGGGGCTGCTGCTTCTGCAGGGGGCGCAGTCACCAGTTCATTGGCCTCGACCGTGACTGAACATTCCCAACCGGAGCGGCAGACAAAGTGGAGGGTGTCCGGGCCTGCGCTGGTGTTGGTCACCACGATGCTTTGCACAAAAGAAGTTCCTGGTTGGGCGTGGCGGATGGCTGTGGCGCCCGCTGGTGCGAAATCGACCTGATACTCGTACTCATTGTAGAGCTCGACCAACTCACGCACTTTGTCTGGATTTTGAGCAGCCAGATCGGTTGTTTCACCGATGTCCGTCGTCACATGGAACAGTTTCCACGGCTCGTTGGCGGCGACACCATAGTTGATGCCTTCCAACGTTTCGAAGTTGGCAACTTTGCGAATCTTCCAGACGCCGCTTTCATCTTCGAGGAACAACGCCTTGTTGGTGCGGCCCCACAGTTCAAAGACTTGGGGCCGATTCGGATGGGCCACAGACGTTTCGCCTGTCAGCAGGCTGCGCAGGCTTGCGCCGTTGATCGGGCAGATACCCGTGCGGTCGTTGTAGACACCGGTACAGGCATCCCAGTCGGGAGCGACACCGACGCCAGCCGGGTGTGAAACGCCGGCAAAATCCAGAATTGTTGCCGGGATATCGACACTGCTGACCACGGAGTCACTCTGGATGCCGGCCTGCACGCCCCCATTGACGTAGGAGACAATCATCGGGGTACGAATGCCGCCTTCGGTCATGGTCGATTTTGCGCCGTAGAGCGGGGAATTCGCTACTTGGGCCCAGCCCAACCCATTAGAAACAAAGGAACCTGCCTGGCCGATATTTTCATAGCTGTTGTCCACCCCTCGGCGCACCAGGAGTTCGCTTTCCAAGATATCGACGGCCTCGTGTTCTCCGCCGTTGTCCGACAAGAAAATAAAGACCGTATCCGAGTATTCGCCGCTGGCCTTCAGGGTGTCGACGATGCGGCCGGCCTGCAGGTCGAAGTATTCGACCATCCCGGTGTAGACAGCCATTTTCTTGGCGAGCGTACGCTTGAGATCGGCGACTGTTTCGACCTGCCAGATGGCGTCGTAGGGGGGTGTGGTCACCTCTTCCAAAAGCGGTGCCCACGCCGGATCGCTTTCGTCGTTCCAGTCAGGCACCCCTTCGTAGCGCTCACTCAACGTCATCGACGCTGGGACGATTCCTAGCTCCTTCAGCCGGGCGAGGCGATCGGCGCGGATGCCGTCCCATCCTTTTTCCAGGTAGAGATCGATGAGTTCCTGTCGAATATTTTCCTCGGGGAGCTGGCTCGGCTCGTGGGGGAGTGTGACGGCAAAGTAGAGAAAGAAAGGTTTCTCTCCTGCTTCTGCGGTCAACCCTTCCTCGATCAACTCAACTGCTCGATCGGTGTGGGTTCGGGCGCCAAAGTAATTGAGGGGCATTCGATAGCCGCTGATGATTTCGTCGTTGTCGACGAAGTGTGTGCACCAGCCCGAACCGCGTTCGCAAGCTCCCCAGTGGTCTCCCCCTCCTTCGAGCATACCGAACGAATGCGCGAAGCCCTGGTCGATCGGCCAGGTTCCACGCGGGTAGATGCGCTGGCCGTCGATCTCGCTTTCTGCGCCCAGATGCCACTTGCCGACATGATAGGTGTCGTATCCGGCGTCTCGCAGCAAAGTGGCTACGGTCACCACATGGTGGTTGAGGTAGCCGGTGTAGCCGGGCAGTCCATACTGCGCTGCACGTGGGTTTTTGGGAACAGCTCCCTGCATGACGCCCAAGCCGTTGATGTGGTTCTTGACGCCGGTGAGAATCTCAGAGCGGCTGGGAGAACAGGTGGGCTGGGTATGGTGGTTGGTCAGCTTCACCCCTTCGGCGGCAAACGCATCGATGACCGGCGTCGAAGCTTCGCCGCCGAAGGGGCCAAAATCGGAATACCCAGAGTCATCTGCCACCAACAGCACAATGTTGGGGCGCTCGGGTGCTGCGGACGGGCTTTCCTCCTGGGCATAGGCTGCGCGGGGTGCCACCAGCCAGAGGAACAGCAAAGCGGCGGGGAGGAGCACCCTCCGCCACAGGCTTCCGGTGGAGACAGGCCAGTGCGACGTCTGCCTGGCAGCCCCCCCTCTACAAACTTGATTTTCAGATGTCATGTGTGTTCTCCTGGTCAACATGTGTGTTCTCCTGGTCAAACAGACGGAACGGG
>JAPLGY010000576.1 GCA_026389955.1 Caldilinea sp.
TCGTGACTGGCCGACGCCGACCACCGAGAAGCAGCTCCAAGGCTTTCTGGGCGCTGCTGGTTTTTACCGTCGTTTTATTCATAGATTCTCTCATATTACTACTCCTTTGACAGATCTGCTCAAAAAAGGCACTTCTTTTGCCTGGGGTCCTTCCCAGCAGTCTGCTTTTGACGAGCTGAAACGCCGTCTGACCTCTGCCCCTGTTTTGGCTATCGCCAGCCCGGATTTTCCATTCGTTCTTCAAACTGATGCCTCTGATTTTGCCATTGGTGGTGTTTTGATGCAAGACCAAGGCAAGGGCCTGCAGCCTGTGGGTTTCTTCTCCCGCAAGCTCAGCGACGCCGAGCGCGGCTACTCTGTCCCCGACCGCGAGGCCCTCGCCACCGTCTCTGGCCTCCAGTACTGGCGCCACTACCTGCACGGTGCACCCCACAGTACTGTGTTCTCTGACCAGATCTCCGTCAAGTACCTCAAGACTCAGCCCGTCATCAACCAGCGCGCCGCCCAGCGTGCCCGCTGGATCAACATCCTGGAAGAGTTCAACGTCACCGTCGACTACATCAAGGGCAAGTCCAACGTCGTTGCTGACGCCCTCTCCCGCCGCCCAGATTACCTCTCCACCATCATCACCGCCCGTCAGCCCGCTGACTGGCTGGCTCAAGTCATCTCTGGCTATGAGTCCTGCCCCGAGGCCCGCGCCATAGTGCAGGCCATTCACAAGGGCACCGCCAAGCACTACACCTTCCGCCATGGCTACATCGTCCGCTCTGTCTCCAACACCGCCGTTCAACTGTATATCCCAGACTCTGGATCCCTGCGCCAAGTTCTGCTTCACCAGCACCACTACTCCCTGCTCGCTGGCCACTTCGGTGTGGACAAAACCATTCAGTTCATCTCCCGCCCCTACTCCTGGCCGACGCTGCAGCGCGACGTCCGCCACTATATCAAGACCTGCCCCTCCTGCTCCGCCAACAAGTCCTCCAACCAGCGCCCCGCTGGCCTTCTTCAGCCCATCCCTGCCCCCACCCGCAAGTTCGGCCTCATCACCCTGGATTTCGTCACCCACCTGCCGCCCTGCGACGGCCTGACTGCCATCTTGATCATGGTCGATAAGCTCACCAAACGCATCCTTCTCGCGCCCTGCACTGACAACACTGATGCTCCTGCGACTGCCAAGCTCTTCTACGAGTCCGTCGTTCGTCACCAAGGTCTCCCCGACGCCATTATCTCTGATCGTGGCCCCCAGTTCACCAGCGCCTTCTGGCATTCTCTCCATGATCTCTGTGACACCAAGGTCCGCCATTCTACCGCCTATCACCCCCAGTCCGACGGCCAGTCTGAAAAGGCTGTGCGCACCGTCGTCGACGCCCTCCGCTGTCTCTGCCTGGACTACCCCAACTGGGTCCAAGCCCTCCCCGGCATCGAGTTTGCCTACAACAATAGCGTCAACCCTACCACCGGCGAGACCCCCTTCAAACTCATCTACGGCGAACACCCCCGAGCGCCTCCGACGCTGCAGCTGGACCGCCTGCGCTCTGTCCCCAACCAGCATGCAGTGGATTTCGCCGTTCAACACCGCTCTCTCATCGATCGTGCGCTTTTCCGCATGTCCCAGGCCCAAGAACGCCAAGCGCGTTATGCCAACACCCGCCGCCGCGACGTGTCATTCGACATCGGCGACAAGGTCTGGCTTTCCACCGTGAACCTGCCGCTCAAGGGGCCGCGCAAGCTGGCTCCCAAGTGGTATGGCCCCTGCACCATCGTCGCCAAGATCGGCTCTGTGTCTTACAAGCTTCAGCTTCCCTCTGACTGGCGCATCCACCCCGTCTTCCACGTCTCTCTGCTCAAGCGCTACGAGGCCAGTTCCAAGTTCCCCCGCACCATGTTCCGTCCCCCGCCTGACCTTGAATACGGCAACAGCGTCTACGAGGTAGAAACCATCCTGGATCGTCGTGAGACTTTCCTTGACGGTGACCGCCGCCGGACACCTGTCGTCGAGTATTTCATCAAGTGGGCCGGCTATGCTGCTCATGAATCCACCTGGGAACCTGCCTCCAACCTGAACGACGCTGGGAAGGATGTTCAGCGCATGCTGCGCGCCATGGACCGCCTGGCCAAGAAAACTCAGCGCCACAACGACCCGCCGCCGCAGCGCTCTGCCCAGCCTACTGATCCACCCTCTGTCCCTGGTCATCGATATAATCTCCGTCATAGATAATTTCCTAGCCCTTAGTTCTTAGTCTTTCCTCTGTCCTTTGTCCCTGGTACTTTTGCGTCTTTAGCCGCCCCTGCCGGCACTTCAAGGCACGAGGACGTGCCTTTTTCCCCCGGGGAAGGAGTGTAACAGTACACCTCCTCTCCTTTCTTCCCTTTTTGACCAATCCTATCCCTTTCTTTCCACCTTCCTAGATCCTACTAAGCCACTGACCTCGCCGAGAACAGAAATTCCCCATTGCTGAGTCACTGATCACTGCACTGTACCTCTGTAAAGCCCTAGATTACACAGTCCAAGCCTCTAGTGAGTGGGATAATCCTATACCTGCTCTCCCGTGACCTACCCGGTTACATTTTGGCACCCAGTGTGGGGCTGCATCGGTTTGACCGGCGCTGCCCACCGCTCTCCCTAGCTCGTTCCCCCCCCTCTCTTGCCCTTTCCAGAGCCTATCACGGGCCTGGCTTTGGCTACTCACCGATTCCATCCGACCAAAGCCCCAAAAAATTCTCGCAGTCAAACTTTGACCATCATCGTTGACCATGGCTGACCCTACAACTTCCGCGGCTGGTGCTGCGCCCCAGGGCGAGACCTCCCATCTCCAGCAGGCGCTCGCGCGCATTACGGAGGTTCTCAACGTCCACGTTCCTGCGGACGCGCCCAACCGCGAGGCCCTGATCAATGAGTTCCAACAGCTCACTACCGCCTCCATAGCGGAACTGGACCAGTACAAGTCA
>JAPLGY010000029.1:0-2108 GCA_026389955.1 Caldilinea sp.
GTTGATCGGCACGCTTGCGCTGGCAGCGTGTGCCGGTGGTGTTCCTGCGCCTGCTGCGGAGGAGGCTGCGGGCGGCGAACAGGCTGCGGGCGGCGAACAGACTGCGGGCAGCCCGAAAGGCACGCTGACCTTCTGGCATGCCTATGGAACAGGAAGCAGCGAAGAGCAAGCGTTGACAAAGGCGCTTGAGGCCATGAAAGGTGACATGCCGGAGGTCACGGTCAACGTGCTGCAAATCCCGTTTGACCAGATTTTCAACAAGTGGGAGACGGAAGTGGCGACGGGCGGCGGGCCTGACATGTACACGGTGCCCAACGACAATACTGGAAACCAGGTACGCGGCCAGCTTCTGGCTCCGCTCGATGACCTGCTTGCAGGCAAAACGGATGTTTTCCCCCCGGCCAGCTTTGAAGGTGCAAGGGTGGATGGCAAGGTTTACGGTGTGCCGGGCATCATCAAGGCTGTGGCCCTTTATTATAACAAGAGCACAGTTCCCACCCCGCCTGCTACGACCGATGAACTGCTCCAACTGGTCAAGGATGGCAGCAGGCTCGTCATCAACCAGAATGCCTACCACAACTTTGGTTTCTGGGGTGCTTTTGGCGGCAAACTGATGGACGATACTGGCAAATCGATTGCTGACCAGGGTGGCTTTGTCGAGGCGTTGCAATATCTTGCCGATTTGAAGGCTGCGGGCGCTGAGTTCCAGACCGATGGTGGCAAGGCCGACACACTTTTCCGCCAGGGCCAGGCTGACATGATTATCAACGGCCCTTGGGTGCTGGGCGACTACAAAAAAGATCTGGGCGACAATCTGGGCGTTGTCCCGATGCCAGCTGGTCCCGCCGGCCCGGCGACGCCACTCGCAGGTGTTGACTATATTCACGTAAACCCGAATATCACCCCCGAGCAGCAGCAGCTGGCTGTCGAAGTGGCCCTTTATCTGTTCGGCCCCAAGGGCGCACAAATCTACGCGGATACTGCGGGCAGCCCAATGGTTGCCATCGGTGTGGTGGCAAGTGATCCGCTGGTCACGGCCTTTGCAGAAGCTGCGGCTACTGGCTTCCCGCGACCGCAGAGCAAAGAATTTGGCAACTACTGGACTCCATTTGGCGATGCTGTCACCAAAGTATTGGAAGGACAGCTGACGCCTGCGGATGCAGTTGCTGAAGCTACCGCAGCCATGAACAATGCCAACGGTAAGTAATCGGCGCACTGCGTAACAAGCTCCTTGAGCGCTGCCGGGAGCAACATGGCAGCGCTCAAGGACAAACACAGAAGCGTGTGGCTTGCTTGGATGCCCCGATTCTATAACAAGGGTTCGGTCTATGGCCACTCTGTCAGGTCAATCTCAGTCCGGTAGTCGTTTCGCCAACTGGTGGCTGCGCACGTCGACGACCCGCATCGCCTGGCTGTATCTGCTGCCGGCGTTCCTGGTGATGGGCTTCATCACCTTCTACCCCCTGTTTTATCAAGTCTGGATGTCGACCACAGACTACGGCGTCGCAAACCTGCGCGTTGATGCGCCCCTGCCCAATCGAGCCGACCAGAGCGAAGCATGCAATACGAACATGCAGGGCAAGTGCACGTGGGGTGTTCTCGATAACTATCGGCAGATTTTCAGCGGTGAACTGCCGGTGGCGATTTCCAATTTCAACTTCTGGGGTGTACTTACGTTCAACTTGGTCTGGACACTCAGCAATGTGCCTTTTCACGTTATCATTGGCGTGCTCGTCGCCGTATTGCTGAATACGAAAGGCTTGTGGTTCAAACGGGTCTACCGGGCAATATTTGTCCTGCCGATTGTCATCCCTTCCCTTGTGGTGGCGGTAGTCTGGCGCAACATGTTTGATCCGGACTATGGTTCGATCAACCAGCTGCTGACGGCGGTCAATCAGTTTTTCGGCGGTGATGCCGTGACATGGCGCTGGCTCGATCAAGTCAACCCTCCCTTCTCTTTTATTCCTCTGCCACTCTCCTTTTTTGCCCTGCTGATTGCCAATCTGTGGCTGGGATGGCCGTTTATGACAATCGTTGCCACTGGTGCGCTGCAGAGCATCCCTACTGACTTATACGAAGCTGCTGCGATCGACGGTGCCAGCGGAGTG
>JAPLGY010000029.1:2119-7071 GCA_026389955.1 Caldilinea sp.
CACCACCTTCAACCTGTTCAACCTGATCTATATGTTGTCCGGGGGCGGACCGTTGCGCCAGACGGAAATTCTTGTCACCACCGCCTACCGCCTGGTCAATGAAAATCGGCTGTATGGTGTTGCTGCCGCTTTTAGCGTGATCATTTTCTTCGTGCTGCTGGGATTGACGCTGGTCACAAACTATATTACCAGGGCAACAGAAAGGTATGATGACAACTGATGGCTGCTGAAACATACCTGCCGACGATGCCGGCTGTGCGTAAGAAGAAGCCAAAACCTGAACTGTCTTACCGCAAGCAGTGGGCGCTTCAGTTGCTGCTGCTGTTTATCACCTTCATCTCGCTGTTTCCGATCCTCTGGATCGTGAGCCTCTCAATCGACCCCAGCGGCATCGCGCGCCCAACAGAACTAAGACTGATCCCTCCCGGCGCATCCTTGAGCGCCTATCAGAAGGTGCTCGACCAGCCGACCAACAACCCGATCACCTTTGCAGAACTTGCTTTCAATTCCTTCAGGCTCGCATTCGGGGTTGCGTTCTTTTCAGTAGCGATCGGCGTAGGCGCGGCCTACGTATTTTCCCGTTTTAACATCACAGGTCAACAAGTGCTGATGTTGGCGATCCTGACCGTGCTGATGCTGCCCGCAATCGGTTCAATCGCACCGCTTTACGTGTTGCTCAACAAAATCAAGATCGGTGTGGGCCCCGCCGATACGTTGCGCAATTCGTTGTATGGCGTTGGTCTTGCAATTACCTCGGGGGCCCTGCCCTTTGCAATTTGGAACCTGAAGGGGTATCTGGACACGATCCCGCGCGACCTTGAAGAAGCTGCACGGATCGACGGTGCCACGATCAATCAGACTTTTGTGCGCATCATTCTCCCGTTGGCGACACCGGCACTGGCTGTCACGGGCTTTCTTGGCTTTCTCAGCGGCTGGACTGAATTTGCTCTTTCCTGGCAATTTCTCAGCAAGGTGGAGGATTTTACTTTGTCGATGGCTCTGTGGAATATGACGGGACAGTATTCTGGTCAAGTTCCGTGGTCTAATTTTGCAGCCATGGCGTTGCTGGTGGCACTGCCGGTTTCTGTAGTCTATCTGGTGTTGCAGAAATACATTGTCGGCGGGCTGACGATCGGCAGCGTGAAATAGCAACTCCTGTGTGTGCGTGATCGTCACCGTACCACGCTCACCAGGCGGTCGCCCACAGTTGACAACCGCGCTGGCTGCATCGGCCAATTCCTTTGTCTTGCAGATGAGCACGCCACCTTCTCCCGAGGTCTCTTGGACGAGTGCAGGCTGAAAGAGCCAAAGTGGCCGATCGTACCGGCACCCTGGCCGTGCCATGTGCGTGGGCGCAGTCTTCGACGACGATCCGGTGATGCCGCTCCGCGATCTCCATGATGGCGTCCATGGTGTCATGTCTGTGTCAGGAGTCTGGCCAAGTCAGGAGTCTGGCCAACGCCGCACTGAGCGCCGGCCCTGCGCTGATGCCCACCGACATGCTTTCTTCGTAGTGCGCTCCTGGCTCAGACGGGTCGTCTGGGAAGACGAAATCATCTGCGGGCAGAATGTAGCCGAGTTCGTCGTTGGCCAGACCAACCAGGATCGCGTGGTGCATCCCAGCGGCGTACATCTGCTCTTTGTACGCCAGCCCCAGGCGCGGCAACACTTCGCCCGGCATAAAGAAGATCGCCGTGTCGCCGAGATGCAGCAGGCTGGCCTCGGTCGCCAGCGTACCGTCAGCATCGAGCACACCGGCCAGCAGTCCCGTCTGCAGCGCCATGTGGAGGAGTGGATTGTCGAGCGGCACTGTATATACATGCCGGTGATAGCCTACAGCGTCGACGGAATACGTGCAGGCAGCAGCCAGTGCCGCCAGGGCTGCCTCGCCCAGGATCGTGCCCATGCGTTCAGCATCTTCAAATGTATTGCCGGGCATGGCAGGTGTCATCATGCCACCCAGCGCACCGACCATCCCCAAACAGGGTGCGCGGGTGGCGTGTTCCACCACGCGTCGCATTGCGGCGAGATAGTCTGACGTGATATGCGGGTTACCGTCCCACAGAACCTCGGGATGGCAGGGGTAGACGAGCAGCGTTGCTTGCGGCTCATCGGAGCCGGCAGTGACAAGTTGCAGGCACGACAACGCCTCATCGCGGATCGCCTCATCGCGGGCATTGCGCGCAATACCCGCCACTTGGACAGTCGTCGCACGCATCGCAGCCGGTTGCAAGTGATGGATTGCCGCGACCGCCGTCGCGGCAATGGTCTGGACGAGACGTGTCAGATAGACCTCATCGACCCCGCGCGTCGCCTCGTCTGGCCCCCATAACCCCAGGGTATCGGGTCCGTGGTGCGTGTGCGTTGCTGCAACGACGAGCGCGGTTGCGGGTGCAGTCTGCTGTACGATTCGCTCGATCTCCTGCACCCTGGCGCGCGGCAGGCCAATGAGATCAACCGCTGCCAGCACGACGGTGGTATGCAAATCACTCAGTGCCAGTGACGGCGTAATGGGTGCCTGTGCATATCCAGCGGTGAGCGTCATGAGCCGATTTGTCCCTTGCCAATGTGGCACGTGATTTCTACTTGTTTCTTTTACGTCAGCGTGTGTGCAATGCCAAAGGGTAACGCGTGTTGCTGCACGTAGGCCGGCAATGTGGCCAGTGTCTGCTCGACGACAGCGGATGGGATCCGGTTCAGTGGGATAGAGCAGGCGTCGAGTGCTCGGCGCAGCTGCGCGACCTGCAGCCCCTGTGCCTCCGCCATCAGCACGATGCCTGGCCCTACCAGGTCACCATGGGGCAGGCCTTTGCCCAGAACATTTTCGACCGCATAGGCAAAGTAATGTTCGCTGCCCTCTTCCGGCCGTGAGTGACCGAGCTGGTTACAGAGTTGCACTTCCAAGGCCAGGCAATCGACCAATTGCTTCAGTCCGGCGCGATCGCCTCGCCCGGCAGCCTCAGCACACTCGATCGCTGCGTCCAGAATCGTTGCTGCCGTGCGATCCGCCCACGCCACATAGCGCATAGCCGGAGAATTTTGTCCCTTTGCTTCGGCGAAACGCCAGTCCCACGAACCGGTGGCGATCGACAATACGTCGCAGATGCCGGCTGCCCGGATCGACGACGGCGCTGCTGCCAGCACGGCATAGTCGAGAAGCACCAGATCGGGCGGTTTTGTGGGGAGATAGCGCACGCAGCCCGCCTCGCGCACACCGGATGCCCACGTGAAGAAAGCGTCGACCGAGAGCGCCGTGGGCAGGCAGATCAGCGGCAGACCATGCGCACAGGCCAGGAATTTGGCTGCATCAACCGCCAGCCCACCGCCGACAGCGTAGAGGGCTGTGCCCTGTACTGCGGGGCTGAGCGCCTGCCAGGCAGCTGCATCGGCCACCGTGATCTCGATCTGTGAGGTGACGTTCAGATGCGCCAACAGCGGCTGCACGGCTGCCCATGCCGCGGCGGTTGTAATGACGCTGATCGGTCGATCCTCCTCCCAGTCGGCAAATGGACATTCCTGTATCTGGGGAAGTGGCCAGATGACCATAGACTTGCTCATCCTTTCACACCTGTGATGACTACACCCTGGATGAATTGCCGCTGCGCAAAGAAAACGAGCAACACTGGGGGGATGACCATGACCACGTTTGCTGCCAGGATCAAGTGCGTGTTCACAGAGTACAGTGCATTGAAGGTCGGGTGCATCTCTGAAAATGTGAAGCGGTGTTTAACAAAAAGATAGCCTTGCGTCAGAGTAGACGCTCTACGAAAACTGCACTCAAAACGGAGGCTATCAATAGAATTTTGCCACACCGAGCGCTTTTTGCACAGCCCAGCGGTTGGCGACATTTGTCCAAGCGCAACGCGAGCAATGGGCGGCACAGGGCGAAATGACGGCTGTACCTGCATTTGAGCGTTTTGAGCAAGAGCTGCATACGCTGGTCATGGCGCTAGTACAGGTCGGCCCAGATAAATCCACGAATTCATGTGACGCAATCCGTCGGATTGTGGACTGCACACTCGAGCAGATTGTGTCACCAAATCAACGAGTTGTTTGCGCCGACGTACAACTAGAAGCCGTGCATCGTGTCTCTACAGCGACTTTCAGACCCTAAGCAAATTCTGGTTCTAACCCCAGTTCCGCTTTGAGTTCTTGCAGCGAAATACTAGCACCTGGTTTCTCTGTGCGTTTATTCTCTTGTTTACTTAAAACCGCTTCAAGCTCTGCAATGGATAGAATCGGCAACTCAAACGCATCACGAAAACTTTGCATTTGGTGCAACAAGTCTTCGGCTGATGACCCGATGGGCGCAGCAGGAGTTTTGCTATATGTGATCAAAGTACCATCACGTTCCTGATAGACTTCACGAACCGAGTATCTGCCGATTTCATCTCTGACGACCCGATATGTCCATATCATTGGCGACCTGCCTTTTTCTCACGAAAATAGAGTTCGTTATTGGGTTTTTCACCTACACGCTCGATACTCACGATTTGAACTGATTCTTCGACATTATAAAGGACTCGGAAGTCACCCACTCGCAATTCCCAATCTGCGATCTCCGGTGGATTGCGACGAAATCGATTCGTCGTTTCCACGGTCGGTTGATAGGTAAGTTGCGTTTCAATCGCCTCGATAATGATGTTTTGCTCGTACTTTCTGAAGTAACGCATATCTTCTCGTCCAGTCGGCGTAATCTCAATCGTATACATATTCTAGGTGTTTATTTGCTTTAAGTCTGTCTATACTCTGGTTATGAATTATAGCAGCAAACTGGGCGATATGCCACCTGATTGATGTCACGGGTCTACTGCACGATGGGGGCAGGTTTTTGGCAGCGTTCCACATCTGGTCAAAGCGTCCGCTAAGCCTGGATTTCGCACGTTGAAAATCGAATAGGGCCTAATGCTAGTTAAAAGCAAGCCGTTTGATGTTGAGCCAGTCGGTGCGGC
>JAPLGY010000348.1 GCA_026389955.1 Caldilinea sp.
CTGGCCGTGCGGGTGCCGGCCGGCACCTCGACCGTGTAGACGGTCGCCATAGGAAAACGGTGGAGTTCCTCCTCATGGTACTCGAAAGAGAGGGTGCGGGTGCCCAGCCACTTCCAAACCCCTGGCATCGCCGGCGTGACACGCACCGGGACCGCCGCCGCGTCGAGGGCCTCCAGCGTGTCGAGGGGAACCATCGGCTGGTTGAAGGTGACGTTGACAAAGGGCGCGATCGAAATCGCCCCCTCGGGTGCATAGCGCAGCACCGCCAGCGGGCCTGTCTCGGCTGGAGGCGGGGCTTCCGCCGCAGGCGGCGGGAACGTTTGGGTCAGGGTCTCGCCCGCCCGCGGCGGAGGCAGCGACTGGGGCGGCAGCTGAAACGGTGTCGCCAACTCCTCGACAGCCGGCAGCGGAGGCAGACGGTCGAGCAGCGCCGCAGCCGACTCGTCGGCAAGCGGCTGGGCCAGCCCCAGGCTGGGCTGGGACGCAGGGGGGGGAGCCGCAGCCCCCTCGCCCAGGAGCAGGGTCAGCCCCTGGAGAGTGGCCGGCGTCGGGTCTTCGTCGGACATAGGAGATCCTTCCGGGTAGGAGTGGGTCGCCGCTGGCTGGACAGGCGGGTCGACAACCCGCACCGCCGCACGCGCTGGAAGAAAGGCGCCGCCCACCATCGACACCACCATCGACACCACCATCACACCGTTGAACAGCGCCACCACAAAACGGCGACGTGCTTTCGGATATGCCAACATGACCGCTCCTTCTGACTGGACTTGTGTGCGACTGTCGAAGCTGCCCCATGGACTGGAGCCCAATCCATGGCTCGTATACCCCCGATCATAGACCTTTTTGTGTGCAGATGCAACCCCCTCCAATACGGAACTGCTGCGCCGATTGTCGTCCCTACCTCGGGCTGTTTTGGCTCGACTTTGTCTGTGCCTTGCTCGTCGGTCTGTTGGAGCTCGGGTTTCCGCTGGCGGTCAACCAGTTTGTCGACCAGCTGCTCCCCAGCCAGAACTGGGGGCTGATCCTCTCCGCCACGGCTGCGCTGCTGGCCATCTACCTTTTGAACACGTTTTTGCAGTATGTCGTGACCTACTGGGGGCACATGTTGGGGATCAACATCGAAACCGACATGCGGCGCAAGGCCTTCGAGCATATTCAGAAGCTTTCCTTCCGTTATTTTGACAATGCCAAGACGGGCCACCTGATCGCCCGCATCACGACCGATCTGCAAGACATCGGCGAGCTGGCGCACCACGGGCCCGAAGACATTTTCATCGCCGTCATGACCCTGGTCGGCGCCTTTGTGTTGATGGGATGGCTGGATCTGGAGCTGACGCTGCTGACCTTTGTGGTGGTTCCAGCGATCATCTGGGTCTCGATGTATTTCAGCGGCAAGATGACCCGCACCTATCGCCAGCTCTTTCGCGATGTCGCTCAGTTCAACAGCCGCATCGAAGATGCTGTGGGCGGAATCCGGGTGGTCAAGGCGTTTGCCAACGAAGCCTACGAAAACCAGCTCTTTGCCGTCGACAATCTGCAATATCGCTCGACCAAATTGACCGCCTACCGGATCATGGCCTTCAGCCTGTCGCTCAGCTACATGTTGATGCGTTTTGTCTCGCTGTTTGTCATGATCTGCGGCACCTGGTTTGTGATCGCTGGAGAGCTGACCTACGGTGAATTTGTCGCCTTCCTGCTGCTCACCAATGTCTTTTTTCGCCCCATCGAGAAGATCAATGCCGTGATCGAAAGCTACCCCAAGGGAATCGCCGGCTTCAGGCGCTATCTCGAAATCTTGGAGACCGAACCCGAGATCCAGGACGCGCCAGATGCGCTGGAGGTCGGGCCGTTGCGGGGGGAGATTCGGTACACCGAGGTCACCTTTGGCTACACGCCGCAGCGCCCGGTGCTGCGTGCGGTCAACCTGTCGATCCAGCCTGGAGAGACCGTAGCCTTTGTGGGGCCGTCGGGGACGGGCAAGACGACGCTGTGCAGCCTGCTGCCCCGTTTTTATGAGGTCGACGCTGGCAGCATCACGATCGACGGAATCGACGTACGGGCGATGACCCAGGCGTCGCTGCGGCGCCAAATCGGGATTGTGCAGCAGGATGTCTTCTTGTTTGCCGGCACGATCGGCGAAAACATTGCCTACGGCAAGCTAGGTGCCAGCCAGGAGGCGATCTGGGAAGCTGCCCGGCGGGCGCAGCTGGAGGAGTTTATCCGCAGCCTGCCGGAAGGGCTCGACACCTTGATCGGGGAACGGGGGGTCAAACTGTCTGGCGGACAAAAACAGCGGGTCTCGATCGCCCGGATGTTTCTCAAAAACCCGCCGATCCTGATCCTGGACGAAGCTACTTCGGCGCTGGACACCGAGACCGAGATGGCGATCCAGCAGGCATTGGAAGAGCTGGCCCAGGGGAGGACGACCCTGATGGTCGCCCACCGGCTGAGCACAGCGGCGCGAGCAGGGCGCATCGTCGTACTGGATGGCGACCAGATCGTCGAGAGTGGCACGCACGCCGAGCTGGTCGCCAACCAAGGACGCTATGCCTTGCTCTGGCGCGCTGCCAGCCAGCCGGCCCTCTCCGCCCGCAGTCCGGTGTAGGCCTGGGGGAAGCCTGCACCAGCTTGCCTGCGGCCGGTTTGTTGGCTGGCCGCTCCACGAAGAGCCGACTGGGCTCAGATCACCTCACCGGTATACAGGTCTGGGGTGGCGGGGACGGGGGAATGGGGTTCGCTCTGGTACCAAAACGCAGTCGACGCCAGGTCGTCCTGCAAGGGCAGATAGCGCA
>JAPLGY010000628.1 GCA_026389955.1 Caldilinea sp.
GTAAAGGCACGGGCGATCACACGGGCGACCGCAAGGGTCGCCCCTACAGGCGGGTGCCCAGGATGAGACCCATGACCGATCGTACGGGCGATCACAAGGGCGACCGCAAGGGTCGCCCCTACAGGCGGGTGCCCAGGATGAGACCATGACCGACCGTAATGTTTCTCGGCATTACCGAGGCCTTCAGTGTCGATCAGGCCCATGAGCAGATGAACGCCAACTATTACAGCGTCATTCGGACCACGCAGGCGGTTCTGCCTGCGATGCGTAAGGCGGGCAGCGGCTTGATCATCAACTGCAGCTCGGCTGTCGGTCGGATATCGCCGCCCTTTTTCGGGACCTACACCGCCACCAAGCATGCGCTGGAAGGCTACTCGCAAGCCATGCGCTATGAGGTAGCGCCCTTTGGTGTGGACATTGCCATCGTCGAGCCAGGTCCATTCGGCACCGGCCTTCTGGCATCGGGCAGGCCACCCGTCCTTGGCGACGTACTTGCCTCCTATGGCGAACTGGCTGGAGTGCCAGTCGCGATGGGCGCGCAATTTGCCCAGATGCTGTCGAGCGAAGGCGCCCCCGACCCGCAGTGGGTGGTGGATGCCTATCTGACCCTCGCCGAAATGCCAGCAGGCACGCGCCCCATGCGCACGGCTGTCGGCATAACCTGGGGCGTAGATGAGATCAACCGCCTGACCCAGCCCATTCAGGATAATATGCTGAAGGCACTGCAACTGGAAGGCGTGTTGGGCGGCGTATCTGCCTGACCCTTCGCCCTTTCTTTAAATGTGCGCGTTCAGAGGATCGACCGCGCACGCAAAACAACTCTAGCCCAAATCAATCAACTGGAGTAATGACATGAACACCATCAAATCTTTCGTTTATTCTCCAACTGCTTCCCGTTCGCTATCTGGTTTCACTCTATTGGCAACGATGGCGCATCGAAGATGCTTACAATACAGTCAAGCGCCTGCTCGGTCTGGCCTATTTCTGGGGTGGCGCACAAAACGCTGTTGAAATGCAGGTCGCTGCCACCTGGATTCTTTTCGCCGTCCTGGTTGATTTGACCGATGCTGTGGCAGAAGCTCTGAACAAACGATTCTCTGCCCTCTCGCTCGAAATGGTCTTTCGCAGTCTACCTTACTTCGCACAGGCCTATCACCAGCAAAAAGCGACAGATGTCGTCCTTTTTCTCGCTGCCAATGCTGAACGCTACGGCATCCTCAAACGACGTCGAAATCGGGACAAGCCATCGATCTTTGTCTCCCTCTGGGATTTGACAAATGCCGCAATTCCTTAATTTCTGACCAATGGTATAATGCATATTGACCTCTCTTGGCAACAATGGTTTGTTTTGCAACAACACCCCTTTTTTGCCACACAGAGAGGTTTCTTCTCAAAATTCACTGACAACTCTTGCTTGCACCCGGGGGTGGTGGGGGCACTGGGGTTCCAAATATAAAAATTTCTGGCATCAGGGAGGGGGGGAGGAGGTTGGCGACTTTCCAGAGGTAGACTTGACCCCATGATAGTATCCAAATGAGAGTGTCCAACGGCTTCAGTCAGTTCCTTTTGTGCGACGCACCGGCCACCTCCATCGATTTTGGGCCTGTCACTGTACGCAATCCAGCGCCATCATTGCTTTATTGGGAATTGCGGGTGCTGGGAGTTGGGGGGCTGTCGAGGGTGTAGAGCCCGGCATCGGTGGCAGCGATCCACTGGAGGCCATCCGTTGCCACAGTGTAGACCGTGCGGCCTGCCAGGCCTGCGTGCGACCAGCTGGCGCCGTGGTTCTGGCTCCACCAGAGGCCGGCCTCCTCGCTGCCTGCCCAGATCAGGGAGCCTTTCTGGCCCAGATGAATCACTGTGGCGGGGGAGAGCACGGATTTCCAGGTGACGCCGTAGTCGGTGCTCTGCCAGAGTCCGTCGGTGGCTCCGGCCCACATCACGCCGTGTTCATCTTGTTGCAGTGCATAGATAGTCTGGTGGCGCAGCGCGCCTGGCAATTTGAACCAGCTGGCACCGTGGTCGTCGCTGCGGTAGAGCCCCTCGATTGTGCCGACCGTGTACTGACCAGGAGTGGGGTGGCGCAGGATGGTGAGGATGCTGAGGGTTTCGAGCCCAGCACCGAGCCGGGTTACGGTGATGCCGCCGTCTTGGCTGACACCGATGTCGTTGCCCCAGGTGCCGGCCCACAGCTGAGCGGAGTCAGCTGGGTTGGGGCTGACGGCGAAGAAGGTGACGCCCTCCAGCCCTTGGGTCTGTTGCCAGCGGGTCGGCTCCCTCTGTCTGTCGTCTGTCCAGGCCAGGCCGGCGGCATGTGCGAGGTAAAGTTGGTCGCGGGAACCCAGGGCCAGGTCCCAGACGATCCAGGGGGGCCAGTGTCGAGGGGTGCGTCTGTGGCTGCGGTGAAAAGTCCGTTGGTGGTGGCGGTTAGCAGCCAGGGGCCCGCACGCAGCCCTGCACCAAATTCGAGGAAGTCGAACGTGCTGCCGTCGACCCGTGTCCAGGTGCCGTCGGCCGTCAGCTGCCAGAGTCCATTCTGGTGGGCGCCGGCCAGGGTGCCGGCGTCGCAGCAGCCGATGAGCACCTCCAGCTTTCCCTGAAGATTGGGGGGGCCAAAGGGGAGCCAGCTGGCCTCATCTTGTGCCCAGCGCCACAGGGATCCTTCGCTGCGGGCGACCAGCGTCCCGTCGCTGCCGCTCCACAGACGGGTGACGTAGTTGGCGTCTTTGGGGGTGCGTGTGCGGGCGGGCAATGCGGCCAGCGGGTGCCAGCCTCTGCTTTCTCTGAACTGGAAGAGGCCGGCATCGGTGGCGGCGAACAAAGTTGGACCGTCGGCGGCCAGATCGAACACGGTGTGTCCTGGCAGCCCTGTCGGGGTCCAGGGGCCGGCCGGGTGGGTGGCCTGCCAGAGTCCATCGGTGGCGAAGCCGGCATACCAGAGAGTTTCTTTGCGCCAGGCGATCGAAGCGGGGCGGGCGGGTGTGCCGGCGGTGGGCAGCCAGCGGTTGCCCTGGCGCCAGAACAGCCCGGCGTCGGTGGCGGCGACCTGGCGAACGCCGTCGTCGGCAACGTCGAGAAAGAGCAGATCGGTGCGGCCGGCCTCCTGGGCAGTCAGTGTCAGCTGACCTGTCTCGTCGAAGCGGCCGCGCCAGAGCTGGCCGCGACGGTTGGTCGTCAGCCAGACGTCTGTGCCGTCTGCAGCAGGGCGCAGGCGGACCGCTTCGCTCCAGCCTGGTGGGGAGGGGAGCGGGCGCCAGCTGCGGTCTGTCGTTGGGGGGAGGGAGGGGGCGAGGCGGAGTTGGCGGAACTGGAAGTTTTCGAAGCGCCACCAGCGCCAGGAGCGGGCTGGGTTGCGGCTGCCGCTGACGATGCGCAGGCGGTTGAGACCGCTTTGCAGCACCCCTGCGGGCAGAGTCATCCGTTGGGTGACCCAGGTGCTGGTTGGGTCTGGGCGGCTGCGCGGGTGCAGGGTGCCGATCGGGTGGTCGTTGACCCAGACGGTGTTGGTCGGCTGGTCGACTTGCAGCGTCTCCAGCACCAGGGTCTGGGTGAGCAAAGACTGGGTGGCGTCGACAAAAAACTCTCCTTCCCACTCTGGGCTGAAATGTTCTCCCCCCTGGTAGAGATGTACCCAGTGTGGGTGCAGTTCGCCGCGATCGCCGAGCCGGACAACGACGTCGGGGGCGGTGATCGGGATTGGAAGTGGGGTTTGTGGGCTGGGAGGGGTCAGTCGGTGACGAGCGACCAGCGCTTTGTAGGCTGGGCTGGCGCGATCTGGGCCGTGCCAGAAGGCATAGCCGTAGAGGTCGGCTGCGCGATTCAGCTCCCACAGCGCCATCCGCTGCAGCCAGGGGTAGGTGGCCCCTTGTTCCAGGGCGGCCAGCGTGTAGGTGCGTTGGCGTGCGGGGGAGACGACTTGCCAGCGGTCGGCCGGGTTAGGGGCAGCGGTGCGCCAGCCCATTTCGGTGACCCAGACCGGTTTGGCGGCGTCGCCGTGGGCGACCATGCGTGCGCGCTGCAATTCCAGGCGCCGGAAATTGAGCTGTTCGGGGGCTGGCGGATCCTCGGGGGGGCGGCCGAACCCATAGGGGTGGGCGGCCAGCACGTCGAAGAAAGCGGCCGCGCCAGCTGCGTAGAGTGCCTCCAGAAAATCCAGGTCGTTGACGGCGTCGGGCCCGTTGTCGAGGGTGAACGCCAGCCCGGCGGCGGCTACAGGCAGTGTAGGGGCGACCGACTTGACAGCGGCGTAGGCTGCGGCGAGCATGGCGGTGTAGCCGACCGGGTCAGGTGGGCTGTCGTTCCATTCGAGCGCCAGATTGGGTTCGTTCCAGACGATCACCCCGGCGAGTTCGCTGGCGTACCGTTTGGAGACATGGCGGACAAAGGCGGCGTAGGCGTCGAGTGACCAGGGGGCGGGCGAACGGGGGTCGAGCGCCCAGTCAGGGGGGCGGTCGAGCCGGGCGATCACCTGCAGCCCTGCAAAGCGTGCTGCGCGCACAGCTGCGTCGGGGACCTCCCAGTACAGAAAATTGGGCACCGGCTCGATGTCGCGCCAGGAAAAGACGACCACGACAAAAGAAGCGCCAGCTGCCTGGGCCGCCTGCAGATGGGCGGCGTCCCCGCGGGCCACATGCATGCCGAGCTCGGGTGGAGGGGGCTGTGCTTGGGCTGGGGAGCCCCAAAACAGGCACAGCAGGGCAAGCAGGCAGGCAGAAAGAGTGCGTATGTTCAGCGAGTGGGTGAATGGAGATGGACATCCCATGCAAAATATGTCGAAACTGTCTCCGCCTGAAAGTAATCTGTTCTCTGACAAAACAGTACACATTTGTCAAAATTAGCACTGTAGTGGCTGTTCCAGTCGGGCAGGGGCGAGGCGAGTTGGCCGCTCGCGCGTATTTTGAGGCGACGTCGTTGATGCCGATTCGGCGGGTGACGGACTCTGTGACAGCGCAGCGGCTGATTGAAGAGGGCCGAGAGGGCCAGGCGGCTTGATGGCTCCCGCCGATCTGGGCTATACTGGTGGGGTGATATCTTGCCAGGTTCAGGTCTTGGCGAACCGATAGGTTCAGTTCGGGATCGATGTGAAGATGCACAGTGCCACCGTCATGAACAGCAGTGTAGAGCAGGGGGCGCCCCCAAGGAGGTTCGATGTCCTTCAAGGAGATTCGGGTCTGTCTGGATCGTCGTGTCGAAGGGGCCCGGCGCATGCGTGCCGAGCGGCGGGCGGCGGGCGTCAACCCGGCCAATGCGATGAGGTTGAGCATGCCGGCTGGGGTCGACCTGCCGATGAGCCTTGCGCTGGTGACGCGCAAGCTTTGGAAGCCGGGCATGGTGCTGCGGGTTCGCTTTTTGGACGGGGACCCGGTGGTGCAGCAGCGGCTTCAGCCCTTTGCCCATGTCTGGAGCCAGTCTGCCAACATCCGGTTTGTCTTTGGCGACGACCCGGACGCTGAATTGCGGGTCTCGTTCAAGCAACGTGGTTCTTGGTCGTACGTCGGGACCGATGCGTTGGGGATTCCCAAAAATCAGGCGACGATCAACTTTGGCTGGCTGACGCGCGACCTGAGCGATCTGGAGTATTCGCGTGTGGTCACGCACGAATTTGGCCATGCGTTGGGCTGCATCCACGAGCACCAGAATCCTGCTGGCTCGATCCCGTGGGACAGACCAGCTGTTTACCGCTACTATGCGGGCCCGCCCAACAACTGGTCGAAGGAGGAGACGGACATCAATCTTTTTGAGACCTACGACCGTACGCAGACCCAGTTTTCTGCGTTTGACCCGGCGTCGATCATGCTCTATCCGATCCCGAACGATTTCACGGTCGGCGATTTTGAAGTCGGCTGGAACAATGTGCTGTCGGCGACAGACAAAGAGTTTATCGCTGCGCTCTATCCGCTGGTCGAGAAGCAACAAAGTCTGTTGACGGTCGATGGGGAGGCGCTCAGCGCCTCGATCGGGGTACCGGGTGAATTGGATCGGTTTGTTTTTACAGTTTCCCGACGCGGGCGTTATCGGGTGGAGACCACTGGGCGACAGGACCTGGTGATGGGGGTCTATGGGCCCGACGACGAAACGAAGCTGGTGCGCGGCGACGACGATCGCGGTGCTGGGCTCAACCCGCGGGTCGTCAGCGTGCTCAACGCCGGGGTCTACACGGTTTTGGTGCGCCATTGCAGCGCGCAAAAGACCGGCGAGTATGCCGTTCAGGTCACAACCGAGAAATCCTAGAAGGTAGCTATGTCATCGAAAACGTTGGAGAGGATCCGCAGCGGGCTGCGAGCCGCGGCCCCGGTTGGGCGCACGCTGGTCGACGAAGCGTTGCATCGCCTGCAGTGGAACGAAAGCCCGCAGGAGTTTCCTGCTGATCTCAAGGAAGAGGTGTTGCGGCGGCTGGCCAGGGTACCCTGGTCTCGCTATCCATTGGGAATGCGTCCCTGGCTCCTGATCGACGCGTTGGCTGCCCAGGTGGGGGTTCGCCCCGAGCAGGTGGTGGTCAGCGAGGGCTCGTCCGACCTGATTCGGGCGGTGATGGCGGCTGTTGTGCGGCCGGGCGACACGGTGGTGATGCCGTCGCCGACCTTTCCGCTCTATCGGCAGAATGTGCCGTTGTATGAGGCCCGGGTAGTGGAGGTGCCCTTGGACCCGGCGGCTGGGTTTGCTTTGCCGGTAGAGGAGCTGCTGGAGGCGGCCTGCAGCCAGCAGGCCCGTCTGGTCACGGTGTGCGCGCCCAACAACCCGACCGGCACGTTCTATTCGCAGGCGGATCTGCGTCGGCTGGCGGAGGGGGTGCCGGGGGTGCTGGTGGTCGACGAAGCCTACGCAGAGTTTTGCGAACAGGATCTGACAGCGCTGGTCGAGCTGGGCAATGTGATTCTGGTGCGCACCTTCAGCAAATTTTATGCGTTGGCGGGCTTGCGGGTCGGCTATGCGGTCACGACGGCAGCACTGGCAGCGGTGCTGCAGAAGACGATCCCCAACTTTCCACTCAGTGTGTTCAGCGAAATTGCTGCGCAGGTTGCGCTGGAAAGGCGTGAACGATTTCTGCCGCTGCGCGACCAGGTGGTGGCCGAGCGCGGACGGCTGGCGGCGCGGCTGGCGGCGCTGCCTGGCGTGGTGGTCTACCCCAGTGCTGCCAATTTTTTGTTGGTCGAGATCGCCTTCTCCAAAGAGCAGCTGTTGGCCCATCTGCAGGGCCAGCATCGCCTGTTGATAGCGGATCTGGCGGCCTACCCTGAGTTGGCTGCCTGCGTGCGTCTCTCGGTGGGAACGCCGGAACAAAACGACCTGGTGGTGCGTGGGTTTGCCGAACTGGCTGGCGGCGGAGGGGGCTAAAAGAGCAGCCCCCCGATGGCTGTCGGGGGGCGTTGGGCCGGTCATTCAGGATAAAGGGCGCGCAGCTCGTCGAGATAGAGGGTGCCGGACGCCGCTGTGGCTGTCGGGCAGTCCAGCACCAGCGCATAGAACGAAATCGGAAACTGGAGGGCAGTTGCATTGCCGCCGACCGGCTGCACGGGCCACTCCAGGCTGGGGTCGAGCGGAGCCACCATCCGTTTCCAACCCAGATGGCTGATCTGGCCGAACGAAAACTGCCAGATCTGGCCGCTGCTGTCTTGGACCCACACGTTGAGAAAATTCTCAGAGCCATCGCCGAACACGGCGATCTCCAGATCGGTCGGCTGGCCTGCGATCGGGAAAGAGCGTCGAAAGACAACATAGTTGCGGTCGCCGGGCACGTTGGCTGGAAAGTCATAGGTCAGGGCACCGGCGTAGCTGCCGGCGTAGACCTCCTGGCTGCTCTGGCGGAATTCCCCCCAGGTTTCGTCGCCGCGACGCCAGGTGCCGAAGGTTTCGAAGTCGGCGATCAGGGGGGTGGCAGCCGGGGCCAGCGTTGGGGCCAGCGTTGGGGCCAGCGTTGGGGCCAGCGTTGGGGCTGGGGCGGGGCTGGTCTGTACGGCGCTGCAGGGGCCGGTGAGCGTGACGTAGCGGGTGCTGACCCAGCCCAGCGTGGTGGAAGTCACCACGCGTATCCAGGAGCAAGCTGGGTCGGCGTCGACGACGACCAGCCGGTCTCCGGCGCTGGCGACCCCTACGCTCGGGTAGCTGGATCCGGGGCCGGCCCGCACATGGAGGGACGGGGCGGCGACGACTGCTTCGAGCAGCTGCGAACCGTCTGTCGGCTGCTGTGTTCCCAACGTGACGGTGATATTGGCGAAGGCGAGCTCGGTGTACTCGCCGTCGAGGGCTGCGGCGGCGAATCCGAAGGTTCCAGCAGGGAGAGCGCTCTCCTCCCAGTCGATCAGAAGGACCTCGTTGACCCAGAACTGCAGCTGTTGGCCGACACAGACGAGCCGTGCGCGGTTGTGTTCCCCTTGACGAACGGTGTTGGAGCGGGTCGGCTGCTGTTCTCGTTGGGGCTCGCTGTCGACGCTCAGCCAGGCGCCGTAGTAGCCGTCTGAGCTCAGGCTGGCGGAAAAAAACGTGCCAGCGCCGTCGTTGCGGCAGAAGAAGGAGTGCCAGTTGTCGTCGGTGCCGCTGTTCCGCCAGGTCTCCGCCTCGACAACGACGTCGCTGGCTGTGGTGCCTGCGTGGGTTTCGGTGCGGTAAGGGGCTTCGGTCAGGTTGCGCACCAGCAGCAGGCCATTTTCCACGCGCACCTCGCCGTTGTCGTCGCTGCCAGTCTGCCAGCGTCCGCTGGCGACGCTGAAATCTTCCTCCAGGAAAGGCGATCCGGTTGCGTTCTCCGGTTCGGGGGGGGCGCCGGCCGGAGAATAGACCCGCAGGTCAGCAAATTCGGCGACAGCCTGCTCTTTGGAAGAGAGATCGGCGACGACACCGAGGACAACGCCGATCTGGCCGGGGCCGGCCAGCGTGCTGTCGGTCCATTCGCAGACATATTGGGCGTCGACGAAGATGCGGAAGTGGGGGCCGAGGGCTTCGACGCGCAGCCGGCGAAAGTGCGTGAAATCGCTCAAACTGGGCGGCAGCCGGCAGCTTTCCAGCGTCTCCAGATCCTGGCTGCCTTCGGTCAACAGCCCGAGCTGGACCTCGCGGCTGTCCGGCTGGATGCGGACATGGTAGTAGTGCCATTCCTGGCCGTTTGGGGTGCGCAGGTCGCTGCCACGCAGCAGCAGCCCTGCCCCTTCGGCCCCGGGCGAAGAAATGCGCAGGTCGACTTCGAGATAGAGGTCTGCCACACGCACTGCGCTGTATTCGGCCGCTACTTCCTTGTCGGCTGCGTTCGAGCTCAGGCGTCCGACGCCGTCGGAGACGCTCCAGTTCATCCAGTCGGTGTCGTAGGCGGCTTCGGCACTTTGTGTGGGGTCCGTAAAATCGTCGAGCAGCAGGAGCTCTCCGTTCGGTTGTGGCTCCAGGTCTGCCTGTGGGATCCAGGCAGCGTGGGCCGGTAGGATTGTGCTGCCAAGCAGCAACACAACCAGACTGCCGGCGACAAGACGGTTGCGCATAACAACCTCGCTTTCTCCAGACGCTTCCGCTGGACTTGCATCCTCTTTCTTTGATCCTACACCGCGAAGGGGGCGGCTGTCCCTGGTCATACGGCCAGTCGGGAGGAGCCTGCGTCCGGAGAAGGTCCACGGTCCGGGTGTGGAGCAAGGGGCTCGACGGCGATTTGCTTCTTTGGCCTGTCCGGTCTACGATCTGCGGGGAGAGGTTGAGAGAAAAAAGAACGGTCAACGAGCAGTCTCTGCGTTGTGAGAATGAGATGTCCAAAAAAATTCAGATTGTCGGATTGGGGCCGGGGGAGATCGACCAGATGACGTTGGCCGCCTGGCGGGCGGTGACCCAGGCTGCTGTGTTGGTGCTTCGCACGGAGCGCCACCCTTGTGTGGCGGAGATAATGGCGCAGCTGCAGCCAGGGGTCCTTGTTCAGAGCTGCGACGATCTCTACGAGGCACACGCCGAGTTTGCACAGGTCTACCAGGCGATCGTGCGCCGGGTGGTGGCGTTGGCAGAGGAACACGGCACGGTTGTCTATGCGGTGCCCGGCCATCCGGCTGTCGGCGAGCTGACGACCTCCTGGCTGCAGGCTGCGGGGATCGACGTCTCTGTAGTGGCAGGGCTGAGTTTTATCGAGCCCAGCTTTGCCGCAGTCGGGGTTGACCCGATGGAGGGGGCCCAGATCGTCGACGCCATGGGGGTGGCGCGCACCCATTTGCCGCGGGTCGATGTGAACCTGCCCTTGCTGTTGGCTCAGGTGTACGCGCGGTGGCTGGCTTCCGATCTCAAACTGACTTTGTTGGCGGTTTATCCTGAGCAGCATCCGGTGACGGTTGTGCGCATGGCGGGGACGGCACAACAGCGGCTGACGACGGTGCCATTGGCTGAGCTGGACCACGGCGATTTTTTCGACCATTTGACCAGCGTCTATGTGCCGCCGCTGCCTCCCGGTTCGAGCTTTGTGGCGCTGCAAGAACTGGTTGCCCACCTGCGTGCGCCGGAGGGGTGTCCCTGGGATCGGGAGCAGACGCTGGCTTCGCTGCGTTCAGAGCTGCTTGACGAGTCTGCTGAACTTGTAGAAGCCATCGATGGGGAGGTGGATGGGAGCGACTGCAGCGCGGCGATCTGCGAAGAGTTGGGGGACGTGCTGCTTTCGGCGACGATGCTGGCTCAGATCGCCGGTGAAGAGGGGCGTTTCCGGATGGGGGAGGTCGTACGTGGGGTGGTGAACAAGCTGATCCGCCGCCATCCGCACGTCTTTGGCGAGCGCAAAGTTCAGGGGGTCGCGCATGTGTTGGCCAACTGGGAGGCGATCAAGGCAGAAGAGAGGGCTGAAAAGGGCCATGTGGTGGGTCCTCTGGACGGTGTGCCGCCTGCGTTGCCTGCGCTGCGGAAGGCGCGCAAGCTGCAGGCCAAGGCGGCCAAGGCGGGGCTGCTGGACCGAGAGGCATTGGCCGCCGAGAACCCGGCTTTGGCGGCGTTGTTGGGGGCTGCTCCGCAGGAGCAGCAGGTGGGTGAGCTGTTGTGGCAGCTGGTCGCCCTGTGCCACCGCCACCAGATCGACGCAGAGGAGGCGCTGCGCGTTCAGCTGCTCCGTTTTCGGGCAAGTGCGGCGCAGGCGGCAGAGTGAAACGCAGGAGGGGATCATCTTTGACAGCAAGCCTGCTTTCCCGTATGCTGTAGAAGGTACAAGCGCCTGTAGCTCAGTGGACAAGAGCATCGGTCTTCGGAACCGAGTGTCGGGGGTTCGAATCCCTCCAGGCGTACCAATGTTTGGATCTCCTCTTTTTTATCTTTTTTCTGGGGTGGGCGGAGCCCACATCCTGCCCACCCCAGCTTCAGGTCACGGCTTTTCCACCATAGGCAGGTAGAGAGCGTCTGTGTTGGCAAAGGGCTGCCAGAAGCCGCTGTTCAGTTGAAAGGGGTCGTTGGCCAGAGGGCCGGCGACAGGCTGTCCGGCGGCACCGGCGAGCGAAAAAGTGCCCGCCATTGCTTCTCCTCCAGGGGCGGGGCTCCACCAGGTCAGCGTATAGCCTGGGGCTGTGCTGGCCGCGCTGGCCGCCACTGTGAGGGCGACAGTCAAAAACAGAGCGCAGACGATCCACCTCAGCCAGGGACGCGATCGGGTTTGCATCGATTTCCTCCTAGTGTTTGCTGACTGCGTTGCTGTAGGAGTCTGCGGTCCAGACATTGGCGCCGTCGAAGGCCACACCGAAGGGATAGCGACCTGTCGGCAGGGTAGTTGGCATGCCGCAGTTGTTGGCTTGCAGACGTGTTACGGTGCCTGGGTCGGTGTAATTGGTCACCCAGATCTGAAACCCATCGAAGGCGACAAAGAACGGGCTGGCGCCTGCGCTGCAGGTGGCCAGCAGCTGGCCGTCGTAGGCGCGCAGTTTGGAGACGGTGCCGCCGCCGCTGTTGGTCACCCAGAGATTGGCGCCGTCGAAGGCAACCCCGATGGGGCCTGCTCCGACGGAGTAGGTGCCGATCATGGCACCTGTGCTGGTGTTGAATTTGGCCACGCTGTTGTCGCCGTTGTTGACGACCCAGAGCGCACTGCCGTCGAAGGCCATTCCATGGGGCTGATTGCCGGCGGGGTAAGTGCCGACGATCTGGGCATCGCTGGCCCGGACTTTGGTGATGGAGCCCGCATTGGTGTTGGAAACCCAGACTGATTCGCCGTCAAAGGCCATTCCCCAGTGGCTGGTGGCGGGCAAGGTCAGGCGGTTGAGTTCGACGCCGTCGCTGGCACGCACCTTGGCGAGTTCGCCGCTGGTTTCGCTGGCCACCCAGAGATGGGCGCCGTCGAAGACGATCGGATTGGGGTTGGTCACGGTTGTGTAGATCGCGACGACCGCCATGTCGGAGGCGCGAATTTTGTAGAGGTTGTTGGTGAAGTAATTTGTCACCCACATGTGGTCGCCGTCGAAGGCGAAATGGTCAGGTGCGCTTCCGACGGCGACGCTGGGGGCCAGGCGATTGGCATCGTACCAGCGCAGCATGCCGATCTGTTGGGGGGTTCGGGTGCCGATGAGGCTGGGCCCGGGGGCGACCAGGGCAAACCCAGCGACGCTGGAAAAGTGCCCGCCGGCGCCGGCGGTGCTGGTTCCTTTCACCCCAGCCCCGGTGGGGGACAGGGTGGTGCCCAACAGGCCGTAGGCGCCGTCGGGGGCGAACGCATCGTTGGTGTTGGAGGCGGTGAGCACTGCGGTGTCTGCGCCGCTGTCGAGCACATTGCCGACGATGTCGGCTCCTGGCCGCAAGCTCAGGGCATAGGGGGTGGCGAGCAGGGCCTGGCGTGGGCTGAGGAGGGTGAAGGAACCGCTGGTGGTGGGGCACCGCACACCGATTTCCAGCCAACGGCTCTCTCCTTGAAACCTTCGGTCGCCAAAATCGAGAGAGGCCACGGTAAAGAGCCCCTGCGCGACAGAGACCCCGGCTGCACTCTGTTTGCTTCCTTGCTCTCCTCCTCCTGTGGCTGCATCCCACAGAGTGAACTCAAAATCACAGAGCCCTGTCACCGGTGTGCCCTCCTGCAACAAACGGCCCTGGTAGCTGAAAGCGGTGCCCAGGCGGGCTGCGGCGGTTGTGGCGGAGAGGGCTGGGTCGTTTTGGGCCAGCCCAGGCCTTGTGGCGCTGGCCAGGGCGAAGATCAGAACAAGCCCTGCCATCCATGCAAAAAAGGGAGATGTACGCATATTGGCACTCCTTTGTGCGCATAAACGCCATACAACGAGCATGCAGGCTGCGGGGCCGGCGCAGTAACTGTAGGTGCGGTGGCTGTTTCTCCTTTGCTCAGTACACCCTCACCTCCCATCATAGCACAATTGGGGGCGGGTGGATCGCTCAGTTTTGGCGGGCCTGGCTGTGGGCCGGCAGGGATGGCGGGGAATGGGGTGGGACAGAGACCCTCCTGTCCCACCCTGATGGGGGTTACCGGACTGTGACGGGCAGGAAGAGCTTCCAGGAGAATTCGTCCAGGACAAAATCCTGCTTTTGTGTTGTCCGGTCGACGACGGTGACGGACCGTTGCTGTGGAGAATGGCTGGCGGCTGCGGCGGTGAGGTCCCTGCTTCCCGCCGGGAGCCAGAATGTGTAGAAGGCGTCTGCAACTGCCGGGTCCTCTGGGGTTGCCGCGCTGGTTGTGGTCTGCCCTGCGCTGGCGACGACGACGCCGGCCAGTGTGCTGGCGGTGGTGCCAGTATAGGTTGTGCCGAAGACCAGCCCGCCTGGCAGCGACGTGCAGGTGTTGACCGCAATATCGTCCACAGCCAGATGAGCGCCGTAGGCGCTGATCCCCTGGATCCCAACGCGCACTTGCTGGTTGGCGTAGTGGTTCAGGCTGACCCTGTGCTGGACCCACTGGCCGGTGGGTGGATCCAGCCGGCCGATCGGCGAGCCAACGTTTTGCCAGCTGCTGTCTGCGCTGCAGTCTGTGGCGGTGCAGACCTGCACCTGGAGCTGGTCTGGGCTGTCGGAGAGGTCTGCGGTGTGATAGAGCCAGAAAGTCAGGGAAGCTCCGGCTGTATTGCGGAAGTCAAAGGCGCGCCAGAGGCGGGCGGTGCCCCCTGATTGTGTGTCGAACGAGTTGAAGTAGACCTGGCGTGTTCCGCTGTGGGGGGAGACGGTGGTGTCGCCGTAGTTGGGGCTGATGTTGAGGGTGCCCATCGAACGCCAGGTTCCCTCTTCGCTCTGCCCGTTGACACTCCAGCCTTCTGGCAGCGCATCGTTTGTCGTGCCTTCGAATCCTTCGCTGGAGGAACTGCCTACGGCAAAGCTGGGTGCTTGGCAGCTGCCGTCGTTTTCATTTGCGGCAGCAGGGGTGTGGGCGATGTTCAGCCTGGCGCTGGCGCTGGTGGCGTAGAGGGGCACGCTGGCTGTCACGTAGCCAGCCAGCCAGGGGGTTGATTGCAGGGTATAGGAGATGCCTTGCAGCAGGGTGACCGTGTAGGCGCCGGTGGCGGGGTCGCTCCAGGTTGCGGTGGAGCCGGGTTGAATGGACAGGGCAGCGTACAGCGGGAACCCGCGCAGGGCATCGCTGACCACGCCGGTCACCACCACAGGGGGGAGCGGCGTCATGGTGACATTGGTGGTGACAGTGCTGCCAGCGGTTCCGGTGACGTTGGGCACCACAGCGGACTGGTAGCCGGCTGCCGTGGCGGTGAGGGTGTAGGTGCCTGCGGCAGCGTAGAGGGTGTAGGTTCCAGCTTCGTCTGTGAGCCCGCCTCCCCCGGAAGGGGAGAGGGTGACCGCTGCTCCGGCCAGCGGTGTCCCGTTTTGTGCGGTGACTGTGCCGTTGAAGATGGCCAGGTTGGCGTTGTTGGTCAGGGTGATGGGGCCAGAAATGGCAAAAAAGACATTGTTGCTGCAGACGATCTGGATGCGTGCCTGTGTCGAGGAGATGGCGTGGAGCGGGACAGATTCGCTGCCGTCGTTGCTGGTGGCATTGGCCAGGGCCACGAAGCTGGCACCGCCATCGGTCGACAACCGAATGTCGACGTTGCTGCATTGAATTGGCGTCTGGTCGGTTTCGGCGACTTGCCATCTGACAGGGATCTGGGTGCCGGCGGGCCAGACAGAGGAGTCAGCGGGCTGCGTGACTGCAAACGCCGCCCCTGTGTTCACAACCTGGAGCCTGACCGACCGATCGCTCACCCCGCCGCCGCCGGGCTGTCCGTCGCGCGCTATCAGACGGAAATTGAGCGCTCGGGTGGTGGTGGGCAGCGCTTCCCCCAGGGTCGAGGTGCGGTTGAGGAGATCGCTCCACTGGGGGAAGACCCGCTGGGCTCCTGGGGTCGGGTTGAAGACGCGAAAGAGCGGGCGGCTTCCGTCGTCGACAGCAGCTTCTGCCGCCGTCTGCGTGGGGTCGCCCCGATCCATCTGCTGCCATTGGTAGGTGAGCGGATGTCCGTCCGGGTCGGTGGCGCTGCCGGTCAGAAAGAAGGGGGTGCGTGCTGGGATCGTGTAGGGGGTCAGCGCGTCGAGGGTGGGGGGTTGGTTGCCGGTGGCTGTCCGGACAGCGCAGTTGTTG
>JAPLGY010000715.1 GCA_026389955.1 Caldilinea sp.
TGATCGGCCAGGACCCGCTCCAGATCGGCCGGATCTGGCAAGAGCTCTATCGCAGCCAGTATTTTGAGGGCGGCCGCGTCTTGCTGGCCGCCCAAAGCGCCATCGACATCGCCCTCTACGATATCGCCGGCAAAGCCCTCAACGTCCCCGTCTACCAGCTGCTGGGCGGAAGACAACGCGATTTTATCCCATGCTTTGCAACGACCGCCAGCGCCGGCCCCGCCCTGCTCGAAGACGTCCAGCTGCTGATCCAGCATGGTTGGCAGGTCATCCGCACCACCCCCATGATGCCCGACCGCGCCAGCGGGTTTACCAGCGACAGCAGTCTCTTCGACCCACGCGCCAGCATTGCCGCGACCGCTCACTGGCTGACCCAGGTGCGCGAGGCCTGCGGCAGCGCCATCGTGCTCGGTATCGACTACCATCACCGCCTCTCTATCGCCGAGACCGCTTCTTTCTGCCAGCGCATGCCAGCCGGCACGCTCGACTTCCTCGAAGAACCGATTCGCGACGAAAGCCCCGCAGCCTACGCTGCCCTGCGCCGACTGACCTCGGTCCCGTTTGCAGTCGGGGAAGAATTTGCCAGCAAATGGCAGTTCCTCCCCTACCTCGAAGAACACCTGACTGACTTCGCGCGCATCGATCTCTGCAACGTAGGCGGCTTCACCGAAGCCATGAAAGTGGCTGGCTGGGCAGAGGCACACTACATCGACCTGATGCCGCACAACCCGCTCGGCCCTGTCTGCACCGCTGCCACCCTGCACCTGGCCGCAGCCGTCCCCAACTTTGCCTGGCTCGAGACACGCGTCACCCAGACCGAAAATTTGTACTACGGAGACTCCGGCACCAATGACGCCGACCGCTTCTTCCCAGTCCAACCCAGGCTGGTCGGCACAAGCTACCCAGTCCCCACCGGCCCCGGCCTCGGCGTCGAACTCGACGAATCCCTGGCCGCAACCGCAAGCTGGCGCTTCTGGGAAGCCCCCCACTGGCGCCGCCCCGACGGCTCCGTGACCAACTGGTAACCCCCTCCCTAACATGCGCCGTATCGAAGGAGAAGTCCCATTTGGCGACAGCCTCTGGTGGTGGCTCGTCCAACTCGAACCAGACGACAGCACCCGGCGGGTCGAACAGGCCCGCCGCTTCGACCGTCCCTACCTCGCCTGGGAATCGGTGCGGCTGGTCCGCAACCCCTACTTTGTCAAAGGCACCGGCTTTGAAGGCTACTGGGTCGGACAGAGCCGTTCCGCCGAAGAGGTGCTCGATGAACTTTTGCAGATAGGACAGTTCACCCTGGACAGCCACCTGCGCCTCTACCGCTACCAACCCCGTTTCCGCCGCCGCCTGACCCAGGCACTCTACGAAGAAGAGGTCGACCGCAAAAGCCTGCAAGAATGGTCCAATACCCTGGGCGCCCTGCTGGCCCGCTTGCGCTGCAATGTCTACCGCAGCACACCCGCCGATCTCTTCCGCCGCGAAACCTACCGCCAGGTGGAAGGGCTCCCCCCCATC
>JAPLGY010000203.1:0-7823 GCA_026389955.1 Caldilinea sp.
CAAGTTCAACTTTGTCGGGCTGCGCAACTATGTGCGCATGGTGACAGACGGGGATTTTTTGTATTCGACCTACATCACGCTGGCCTACGCTGTGGTTTCGACAGCCATCGAGCTGGGGCTGGGGTTGCTGGTGGCCATGCTGCTCAACCGAGAGAGCCGGATCGCCAAAATTTTCACCCCGCTTTTGATCTTTCCCATGATCATCGCACCGGTCATCGGCACCCTGGTCTGGAAAATGATGATGCAGCCGAGCGTCGGAATCCTCAACCCGATCTTGAACCGGGTCGGGCTGCCGTCGCTGGAATGGGCAGCGGTGCCCGAGACTGCGCTTTTTTCGGTGGCGCTGGTGGATATCTGGATGTTTACCCCCTTTGCGGCGCTGATGATTCTGGCCGGGCTGCGTTCTTTTCCCAACGCACCGTTTGAGGCGGCGCGGGTGGATGGGGCTTCTTTCTGGTTCACATTTCGCAACCTGACCTTGCCGATGTTGAGCCCTTTCATCCTGATTATTGTGGTGTTTCGCTTCATGGATTCGCTCAAGATGTTCGACATCATCTTTGCGATGACCGAAGGGGGGCCCGGCAACACGCTGATGACCTACCAGCTGACCGCCTATCGGACCAGCATCCAGTTCCAGCGGCTCGCCGGTGGGTTGCCCTATGCCATTTTGCTGTACATCATGATCTATCTTGTGAGCATGTACCTGATCAAAGCCTGGGGCCGTGCACAGCGGCGGGCTGCCGGGTACTAGAGGGGGCGCGCATCTATGCAGACTGAAAAAGCTCAGGGCCGATTGGCGGCGGTACTCTCCGACGCATTTTTGATTCTTTACTTTTTGTTTGCGCTGTTTCCTTTGCTCTGGATGGTGCTTGTTTCCCTCAAGAGCGGGCCAGAGCTTTTCACCACGCAGTTTGTGTTCACCCCGACGATCGACAATTATGTTGCGATTCTTTTCGGAGACGCGCGCGCGGCTGCCGGCGTGGTGGCCAAACAGGAGTTTCCCCGCAACTTTATGAACAGCCTGATCACCAGCAGCGGGGCTGTGCTGATCTCGTTGTTGGTGGGGGTTCCAGCCGCCTACGCGCTGGCCCGCTACAAATTTCGTGGCAAAGAAGATCTGGCCTTCACGTTTCTTTCGTTTCGCTTTGCGCCCGAGCTGGTGGTGATTATCCCGCTTTCGGTCGTCTATCGTCAGCTGGGGCTCTACGACACCCATCTGGGCATCATGTGGGTCTATCAGCTGGTGACCTTGCCGCTGCTGATCTGGGTGTTGCGCAGTTATTTTGAGGACATCTCCCCGGATATCGAACAGGCGGCGATGATCGACGGCTATTCGTGGTGGCACGTTTTTTTCAAAATTTTGATGCCGTTGGTTCGGCCCGGCCTGGCGGCGGCTGCCTTGCTGGCCTTTATTTTTGCCTGGAACAATTTTATGTTTCCGTTGGTGCTGGGTGGTTCGAATGTCCAGACGGTGACCGTCGCCTCGCTCGGCTATATTTCGTCGGCCCAGGGCTTTTTCAACCGCATGGCTGCTGCTTCGGTGCTGGCCACCCTTCCGCAGATTCTTCTGGCGTTGAGCATTCAACGCTATCTTATCCGTGGCCTCAGCTTTGGCGCTGTGAAAGGCTGAACACAGCATGGCAAATTTACGATTGGAACATCTCACCAAGAATTTCGGCAAGCTTTGTGCAGTCAACGATCTTTCGCTCACAGTGGAGGACGGCGAATTCATCGTCATGTTGGGTCCTTCGGGGGCAGGCAAGACGACGACGCTCAAGCTGATCGCCGGGGTCGAAGCGCCGACCCGCGGCAAGGTCTATCTCGACGACCGGCTGATGAACGCAGTGGAGCCGCACTTTCGCAACGTGGCCATGGCATTTGAAAGTTATGCGCTCTACCCACACATGAAGGTCAGAGAGAACCTGGCCTTCCCGCTGCGGGCACCTGGCCGCAAGCTGCCGGAGGCTGAAATTCAACGGCGTGTGCAGGCAGTCTGCGAGACACTCAACATTCAGACGCTGATGGACCGCCTGCCCCAGCAGCTCTCCAATGGACAGAAGCAGCGGGTTGCGCTGGGGCGGGCGATGGTGCGAGAGCCCAGTGTGTTGTTGCTCGACGAACCCATCTCGCATTTGGATGCCAAGCTGCGCCACCGCATGCGCCAGGAGTTCAAAGCCCTGGAGGCCGACATCCGCTATACCACGATCTATGTGACCCACGACTACTTGGAGGCGCTTTCCTTGGGCGACCGGCTGGTGATGTTGAACCAAGGTGTGATCCAGCAGATCGGCCAGCCGCATGGGGTCTTCGCCAACCCGGCCAACGTCTGGGTTGCCAAGATCCTGGGCCACCCTCAGATCAACCTGATCGACTGCACTGTGCAGCGTTCCGGCGATATGCTCGAGCTGGTCAGCCGCGACGGGCGGATCCGGGTCGGGGTGCCCGAGCCTTTGCGCGCAGCGCTGCTTCGTCGGCAGGCCGAACAATATCTCCTGGGCATCCGGCCGATGCATCTGGAGGTGGTGGCGGGAGAGCAGACAGAGGGGAAGAACTGCCATGGCACGGTCTATGTCTTTGAGCGTCTGGGGACGCGCGGGGTGCTGACGGCGACGGTCGGCGCGCAGAAACTGGATGTTCTGACCCCGATCGAGAGGAACTTTGCGATCGACGAGCCTGTCCAGCTTGCGATCGATGCGCGCCATCTGCTGATTTTTGATCGTGCAACCGAACAGAACATTCTGTTCATGAATTAAAGGGTTCCGTCATGGCTGAATTGCGCCTCGTCCATATCGATAAAACCTACAAGGGGGGGGTTGAGGCTGTCAAGGACCTCAACCTGACCGTTGCTGACGGCGAGTTTTTGGCGTTGTTGGGGCCCTCCGGCTGTGGCAAGACGTCGACGCTGCGTATGATCGTAGGGTTGGAGGAGATTACCGGCGGCGAGATGTATATCGGCAACCGGCTGGTCAACAAATTGGCGCCAAATCACCGCAACGTGGCGTTGGCCTTCGAGACCTACGCCCTTTATCCGCCGCTGACTGTCTACGAAAATATTGCATTCAACCTGCGTGCCAAGAAGGTGCCCCCTGCCGAGATCGACCGTCGGGTCCGTGCCGTCGCTGCGATGTTGGAGATCACCGATATTTTGAACCGAACGCCGGCAGAACTGGGCGGCGGACACAAGCAGCGGATCTCGCTGGCGCGCGCTCTGGTGCGCAACCCAGATGTCTTTTTGATGGACGAACCGTTGTCCCATCTGGATGCTGCCCAGCGTTCGCACATGCGTGTGGAGCTCAAGCGTCTGCATGCGGAGACCAAAAGTACGACGATTCTGGTCACCCACGACCAGTTGGAAGCGGTGGCGATGGCCGAGCGCATTGCCGTGATGAATTTTGGGGTGCTGCAGCAGGTAGGCACTTTCGAGGAAGTCTACAACCACCCGGTCAACGAATTTGTGGCGGGTTTTATCGGCGAGCCCCCGATGAACTTTCTGCCTTGCCGGCCCCAAAGTGAGGGGGGGCAGCTTTTTTTGATCTCTGCCGACAGCCGCTTCAGGCTGTTGGTCCCCGATCTGCTGCGCAGCCGACTGGACCGTGCAGGGATTCAGCAGGTGGATCTGGGCATTCGTCCGGTGCATATTGAGGTATTGGAGCAGCCGGGAACCGGCCCCGGTGAGGTGCAGGGGGTGGTTTCCACCTATGAGTCGTTGGGCGAAGAAGGGCAGCTGGCGGTCTCGATTGGTGCAGCAGCGGTGCTGGTCGTGACCCCGCCCGAATTGAGCCTGCGTCGCGGGGACATAGTCCATCTGCGGCTGCGCGCCGGCCAGATCCATCTGTTTGATGCCAAAACGCAGGCAGCGTTGTAGGAGGGTGGAAGGTGGGTGGCGCGTATCTGTTGGGCATCGATGCAGGCACAACGACGATCAAGAGTACGCTCTTTGATCTGACCGGCCACGAACTGGCAGGTGCAGAGCAGCAGTCGAGTCTGGTTGCCCCAGAGACCTCCTGGGCCGAGTCGGATCTGGGGGAGGTCTGGAAGGCTGTGCAGCAGACGGTTCGTCGGACCCTGGCGCAGGCGGCTGTCGATCCGGCAGAAGTTGTTGCGGTGGGGGTGACGGGTCAGGGGGATGGCAGCTGGCTGATCGACCGTCAGGGGCGGCCGGTGCGGCCTGCGTTGCTCTGGTGTGACGGCCGCACTGCGCCACTGGTCGAGCAGCTCTGGCAGGAGGGGGTGGGGCAGGAGCTGTTTCAGATCACCGGCACGGCGCTCAACACTTGCAACCAGGCTGTACAGCTGCGGTGGCTGCTTGAACACGAGCCAGAGACGCTGCAGCGTACCGCAGCGGTGCTGCGTGCCAAAGATTGGATCTTTTTTTGCCTGACTGGTGTGGTTTGTTCGGACACCACCGACGCCTCGCACACCTATTTTTCGGTGTACAGCCAGGCTTTGGACGAGCGAATTTTTTCGCTGTTGGGAATTGAGCCATGGCGGGCAGCCATTCCGGCGACCCCCCACCCTGCAGCCAACCAGGCCCCTTTGTCGGGGGAGGTGGCCCGGCAGGTGGGGTTGCTGCCCGGGATCCCGGTGGCGGCGGGTCCTTTTGATGTGGCAGCCTCGGCGCTGGGGGTGGGGGCAGCCTTCCCTGGAGACGCTTGTTCTGTGCTGGGCACAGCGGGTGTTCACCAGTTGATGGTCGACCGGCCTGTGCTGACGCCTGCCGACATCGGCTACAACATGTGCCATGCGCCGGAGGGGGTGCGGGTGCGGTTGCTGCCGACGATGACCAGCACGCAGAATTTGCAGTGGTTTGCCCGTGAGTTTTACGCCCCCGAGTGGGCAGAGGCCCGCCAGAAGGGGGGCAACCTCTGGGAGCAGTTGGAGCAGATCGCTCGGCAAGAACCGTTGGGGGCACAGGGGGTCTGTTACCATCCGTACCTGGACCCGGCAGGGGAAAGGGCGCCGTTTCTCTGTTCGGCGGCCCGAGCCCAGTTCAGCGGGATCAGCGCCTACCACACGCGGGCTACATTGCTGCGGGCGGTGTATGAGGGGGTGGCGCTTTCGGTACTCGACTGTTATGAGACGATGGGGGTGCCTGTGACTTCGCTGCGGCTGGCAGGAGGTGGTGCGCGCAGCCTGTTGTGGGCGCAGATGCTGGCAGATGGGTTGGGGGCGCCGGTGGTGGTGGCAGAAGGGACGGAGTATGGCGCGCGCGGTGCTGTGATCAACGCCGCAGTGGCGACTGGGATCTATAGCTCCTATGCGGAGGCTGTCGCGCAGATGGTGCGGCCGGCACGCACTGTTGCGCCGACCGCAGGGCTGCGTGCGCATTACCTGGCGTTGTTGCAGATCTATCGGGCCGAGCGTGAGGCCATGATGGCAGTCTGGACAATGCGTAAAACGATCTGATGGGGACGAGCATGTCGAAACAGCTTCGGGTCGCCGTGATCGGCGATCAATTTGTGGGCAGTGAGTTGTTTGTCGCTGCATTGGAGCGCCATCTGGCGGTGGGGGCAATCGACGTGGTTGCCCTGCAGGTGCCCTGGCCGGACACGCCGCTGCAGCACAACGATGAGGTGCAGGAATTTGTCGGCGACGAGGCTGCGGTGGCAGCGCTGGCCTGTGAGGCGGAGGTCCTGCTGACCCACGTGGCACCGGTGACTCGGCAGGTCATTGCGGGGGCGGCCCGCCTGCGCGTCATCGGCTGCTGCCGGGGGGGGCCGGTCAATATCAACCTGGCAGCCGCCACCGAACGCGGGATTCCGGTTGTCCATGCGCCGGCGCGCAACTCGCAGGCGGTCGTTGAGTTCACCGTCGGGCTTATTCTGGCAGAATGCCGCGGGATTGCCCGGGCGCATGCGGCTCTGAGCCAGGGTATCTGGCGCGGGGATCTCTACCGGTATGAGCGCACGGGCCGTGAACTGCGCGGGCAGACGCTGGGGTTGGTGGGGTTTGGCGCCATTGCGCAGTCTTTGGTGACTTACCTGCAGCCGTTTGGGCTGCACATTCTGGCCTATGACCCCTATGTGTCGGCCGAGCGCTGTGCTGCGTTGGGGGTAGAGGCGGTCGATCTGCCGGTCTTGTTGGCCCGTTCTGACATTGTCAGCCTGCACGCCCGGGTAACGCCGCAGACGGTGGGCATGATGGGGGCTGCCCAGTTCGCACAGATGAAAGCGGGGGCCTATTTTATCAACACGGCACGCGGTCCTCTGGTTGACTACGCAGCGCTCTCGGCAGCGCTGCAGAGCGGCCACCTGGCCGGTGCCGGCATCCCTCCAAAAATTCGGCAGAACGGGGCCCCGACCAGGTGGTGCGGGATGTCGCTCATTTTCTGGCAGGACGCCCGCTCGAATATTGTGCCAATGCGGCTGCGCTGGCACAGCGGAGGTAAACGTCTATGCCAGCGGAACTGCTGGTTGGGGTGGATGTCGGCACGACAGGCGCCAAGGCGATTGTCTGTGACCGCGCCGGCACCGTGCTGGCCCAGGCCGGCGTCGAATACCCGACCTTCTTTCCCCAGCCTGGCTGGGCAGAACAGGACCCGGAGGTCTGGTGGCGAGCAACCTGTGAGGTGCTGCAGCGCGTGCTGGCCGCACCTGGAGTCACTCCGCAGGCGGTTGCAGCAATCGGGGTCAGTTCGCAGGCACCCTCGCTGGTGGCTGTAGATGCTCGGGGGGTCCCGGTCTATCCAGCGTTGATCTGGATGGACCGCCGTGCTGAGCCGCAGTGTGCCCGTTTGCGTGCGACGGTCGACGAAGAGCGCATTGCCCACCTCAACGGGGGGCGCATCGACCCCTATTTTCTTGGCCCTAAAATTCTGTGGCTGCGCGATGCGGTGCCCGACGCCTATGCGGCCTGCCATCAGCTTCTTCAGGCCAACGGCTATATTGTCCATAAGCTGGCCCAAGTCTTTTGTATGGACAGTTCTCATGTCCCGCTGTCTCTTTGTTTTGACAGTGTCCACCGCAGATGGTCGGCAGAGCTGGTGGCCGAGCTGGGGATCGACCCGGCCAAGCTGCCGGCAGTCGAGCCATGTGAGCGGGTCGTGGGGGCTGTCACGCCCCAGGCTGCTGCGGAGACCGGGTTGGCTGCAGGGACACCGGTGATCGCCGGGATGGTGGACGGCACGGCGGCCAGCATTGAAGTGGGGCTGGTCCGTCCTGGCGAGGCGGCAGAGATGACCGGGCAGTCGACGGTGCTTTTGATCTGCAGCCGGACCCCCTATCAAGGGAAAGTGCTCTTCCCGCTGGGCCACCCGATAGCAGGGCTGCATCTGGTGGTAGGCGCCATGGTGGCCACCGGCGGCGCGCTGCGCTGGTTCCGCGACCAGTTGGGGGAGAGCGAAATCGCCGAAGCCAGCCAACTGGGAGTCGACCCCTTCGAGCTGCTGAGCCAGAAGGCAGCCGAGAGTGTGCCGGGCGCCCATCGGCTGATCTTTTTGCCCTATCTCTACGGCGAGCGCTCCCCGATCTGGGACTCTGCGGCGCGCGGGGTGTTTTTTGGGCTGTCGCTGGCGACCACCAAGGGGGACCTGGTGCGGGCGATCCTGGAGGGGGCGGCCTATGGGCTGCGCCACAATGTAGAGGCTGCAGCAGAGGCTGGCTTTGTGCTGGAGACGATGGCCTGTGTGGGGGGTGGGGCACGCAGCGCGCTTTGGAACCAGATCAAGGCCGATGTGCTGGCGCGTCCGGTGACATTGCCAGCAGCTGCCTACGGCGCGCCGATGGGAGACGCGATCGTGGCGGCGGCAGGGGTGGGTCTCTACCCGTCGATCGAGGCTGCTGTGGCTGCGATGGTCAAGCCTGGGCAGAGCTACCGGCCCCAGG
>JAPLGY010000203.1:7833-17124 GCA_026389955.1 Caldilinea sp.
ATTTGGCCTGCTACGAGGCGTGCTACCGTGTCTATCGCTCGCTGTACCCGGCGCTGCGCGAGGCATTTGTCGAACTGGCTGAGGTGAAAGCGTGATGGGGTCCGGGGCCTTTGCGGGCAAACAGGTCCTCGTGACCGGCGGCTCCCGCGGGATCGGTCGAGCGGTCAGCCTGGCCTTTGCCAGGTCAGGGGCCCGGGTCGCTTTTTGCTACCGCAGCGACCATGCGGCTGCCGCTGCGGTGCAGCAGATGGCGGCAGGTCTGCAGATCGAAGCGTACCAGGCTGATGTGGCTGACCCTGCAGCGGCGGCGGCGTTGGTGGCCCAGGTCGAGGAGCGACAGGGCAAAGTCGATGTGCTGGTCAACAACGCCGGGGTGTTTCCGGCGGCCTGGGTGTTGGAGATGACAGATGCCGACTGGGATACGGTCGTGCGGGCCAATCTGTTTTCAGTTTTTTACTGCAGCCGGGCAGTGCTGCCCGGCATGATCGCAGCGGGAGGGGGGGCGATCGTCAACATCGCCTCGATCGCTGGCCAGCGTGGCTCGGCGCGCCACGCCCACTATGCAGCCGCCAAAGGGGGGGTCCTGGCCTTTACCCGCTCGCTGGCGCGCGAGGTGATCGGCCACAACATCCGTGTCAACGCAGTCTCCCCTGGCCGGATTGTGACCGACCTGCTGCTTGCCCAGCAGAGTCCTCAGGAGCAGGCCCGTTGGATGGCGGACACGCCGGCGCAGCGGCTTGGGGTGCCCGAGGAGGTGGCAGAGGCCGTGCTTTTTTTGGCCTCACCGGCCAGCAGCTATATTGTGGGAGAGACCCTTGCGGTCAACGGCGGGTTGTTGATGGAATGAGGAGGCAGAGGGGTCGTGAGCTATCCCAGAAGAGCTCCCTACGTGCTGGGGATCGACGCAGGAACGGAAGCGGTCAAAGCCGGGGTATTTGATGTACAAGGTCGGCGAGTTGCGTTGGGTTCGCGCCCCTACCGCACCTGTTTTGCGGCCCCAGGCTGGGCTGAGCAGGAGCCGGCAGAATGGTGGGCGAGCCTGGTGGGCGCTGTGCAGGAGTCTCTGCGGATGGCAGGTGTGGCTGCGGACGAGATTGTCGGTGTCAGCGCCGATGCGACCACCTGCACGCTTGTGCCGTTGGGGGCAGATGGCAGCGAGCTGGGCCGGGCGTTGTTGTGGATGGATGTGCGTTCGGCTGCGCAGGCGCAGCGCATCTACGCGACCGGCCATCCAGCGCTGCGGTATTGTCTGGCGGGGGCCAATGCCGAGTGGATGCCTCCCAAGATGCTCTGGCTCAAGGAGAACGAGCCGGCACGGTACGCGGCCACGGCAACCTTGTTGGAGTTCACGGACTGGATTGCCTATCGGCTGACCGGCCGGTTGGCGCTGAACCTGAACACTGCGACCCAGCGATGGTTTTATCATGGACCGAGCGGGGGATGGCCGCTGGCGTTTTGGGAAGAGATTGGGTTGGCGGATCTGGCGGCCAGGTTGCCGACGGAGCTCCTGCCTTTGGGGCGAGTGGTGGGAGGGCTGCGCGGGGAGATTGCGGCCGAGCTGGGGCTGCGCCCGGGCACTCCGGTGGCTGTGGGGGGGGGAGATGCCTTTGTGGGGTTGCTGGGCCAGGGTGTGACCCAGCCGGGGGATCTTGGGGTGGTGATGGGCTCCTCCAACGTCCTGTCTGCGCTTGCAGCGGAGGAAGTACACTTTCCAGGGGTCTTTGGCAGCTTTCCCGATGCTCTCCTGCCGGGGTTGAACCTGGTAGAGGCGGGGCAGGTGTCGACCGGCTCGCTGTTGTCCTGGTTCAAGCGCAATTTTGGGGCTGGGGCCGAGGCCGACGCTGCCGCGCGCGGGCTGTCGGTCTATGCGTTGCTCGACGAAGAGGCGGCACGCCTGCCGGTCGGCTCTGAAGGTCTGGTGGTGTTGGATTCGTTCCAGGGCAACCGTACCCCGCACACCGACTCGACGGCGCGCGGGATGATCTGGGGGTTGTCCTTGCAGAGTGGGCGGGCGCATGTGTTTCGGGCGCTGATGGAAGGGATCGCCTATGGAATGGAGGACATTTTGCAGACCTTCCGGCGGCAGGGCTTTCAGATCGAACGGATCATTGCCAGCGGGGGAGCCACCCACAGCCCCCTCTTCATGCAGATCTATGCCGATGTGACCGGTCGGACGCTGTCGGTCACGCGTGAGCCAGAGGCCTCACTGCTCGGGTCGGCCATCGTGGCTGCGGTGGGGGCTGGGCTCTACCCGGACCTGGCAGCTGCGGCCGGCCAGATGGTCGCAGTCGAGCGCGCGTATCAGCCCGATGCCCAGCGCCATCTCGAGTACGCATTTTATGTGCGCCAGTATCAAGAGACGTATCAACAGATGCATGCGTTGATGCGCAAGATGAGTGAAAAGCAACTGCAAAAGTGAGGAATCTGCCATGTCGTACCGTCCGCAGGTGGTCACGATCGACGATCGTGCCGTCGAACATCTCACCGAATTTTGTCGGGCCCAGGGGCTGCAGAAGCTGTTTATGGTGGCGGACACCCACACCTTTGCCGCCCAGGGACGTGCGGTGCAGGAAGCGTTGGGCGCAGCGGGGTTTGATTTCAGAAGCATCGTTTTTACGGACGAGGAAGTGATCGCCGATGCAGCCCATGTCTTTGACGTGTTGGTGGCTGCCGGGGGGGAGGCGCGCACCTACCTGGCGGTCGGCTCAGGGACATTGACCGACATCACCCGTTTTGCCAGCCACCGCACACACAGCCAGTTTATTGCGGTGCCGACGGCTCCCTCTGTGGACGGCTTTGCCTCGATCGGGGCCCCCCTGATCGTCCATGGTGTCAAGATCACCGTGATCTGCCAGGCACCGCTGGCGCTTTTTGCCGACCTTCGCACCCTCGCTCAGGCACCGCAGCAGATGATTGCGGCCGGTTTTGCCGACATGTTGGGCAAGCTCACCTCGATAGCCGACTGGCGAATCGGGCACTTGCTCTGGAACGAACCGTACGACGAGTCAATTGCGCAGCGCACGCTGGCTGCGGTGCAGATCTGTGTCGACAACGCAGATGCGATCGGGCAGGGTTCGCCCACAGGGATCCGCCGGCTGTTGGATGCGCTGCTGGAATCTGGGTACTGCATGTTGGATTTTGGCAGCTCGCGGCCTGCTTCCGGGGCAGAGCATCACTATTCCCATTACTGGGAGATGAAATTGCTGCGGGAGGGGCGGCCGGCCATTTTGCACGGTGCCAAGGTAGGGGTTGCGACCGTCCTGGTGGCGGGTCTTTACGACACGATCCGGCAACTCTCGCGCCAGCAGGTCAGCGATCTGCTGGAGGCTGCGTCCTGGCCCTCGCGCGCCGAGGAAGAGGCGCTCATCCGGGAAGCCTACGGGGAGCTGGCCGGCGACATTGTGGCGGAACACAAGGCTTTCCTGGATCCAGCACCGGCACAGGTGGAAACGCTGCGGCGCACGATCCTGGAACGCTGGGAAGAGATACAGGCGATCGCTGCGCAGGTTCCTTCTGCGCAAGCGGTGGCCGAGCTGCTGATGCGGGTTGGGGGGCCTGCGACGGTGGCTGAACTTGGGTTGGATGACACCGAGCGCGACCTGGCAGTGGCCAATGGGCATTACCTGCGCGACCGCTTCACGGTGCGCAAATTGGTGCGTGCGTTGGGGATGTAAGGGCCCTCGGCGGAGAACGCTGTGAGAAGAGGGTGGAAACGACAGACAGACCAGAAGGAGGAGTGTGATGGACAAAAACTCACCGATCGTGCTGGGCGCCGATCATTTGGGAATGCCGTTGAAAGATGCGATCCGCGACTATCTGGTCAAGAAGGGGTACCAGGTTGTGGACATGGGGGTCAACGAGAACACGCCGGTCGACTATCCGGATGTGGGGGCGAGGGTTGCGGAAGAGGTGGGGGCTGGCCAGTATGCGCGGGGCATCCTGGTCTGTGGGACGGGGGCGGGGATGGCGATTGTGGCCAACAAAGTGCCGGGGGTGCGTGCGGTCTGTGTGCAGGACCCGTATACGGCTGAGCGGGCAGTTGCCAGCAACAACGCCCAGATCATCACCTTTGGTGCCCAGATTACGGGCGCTGCGGTGGCCGAGAAGCTGATCGATGTCTGGCTGGAGAGCGAGTTTCAGGGGGGGCGCTCTGCCCCCAAAGTTGCCAAGATCGACAGCCTGGACGAGAAATACCGAGCGCAGCGGTAATTGGGGCAGGGGGAGCTGGCTTGTCCTCAGACAAGCCAGCCTTCAGCGGAAGGTCGAGCCGAGCGGGGATCGTGCGACGGCGCGCAGCAGACGGCGGCCCCGGCGCAGCTGGACGATCAGGTGATAGCGCAGCGGGCGTTGAAACCGATAGGCCAGCCCACCGAGCACGAGCAGCAGCGCCCACTGGCCGACCACGAACCAGGCGGGCAGGTAGAGGCTGGCCGTGCCGACGCTGCTGCCGATCACGACACCGATGCCGCGCCCCAGCAGCGCTGCCGGGGCCAGCCAACGCAGCGGCGTTGTCCCCATGCCGGCGAGATAGATCACCAGGTCAGGCAGCGGGAAGAGAAAAAGCACAAACCAGAGCAGCGGCGAACGCAGCCTCAGCTTGCGTTCCCAGCGGATCAGCTCACTGCGGTCGAAAAATCGTTCCAGGAGTCGGCGCCCCAGAGAGCGGCCAATCCACATCGCCAAAAGAACGCCGATCGAGAGTCCGAGCAGGCTGAGCAACAGACCTTGGACAAAACCGAAGAGGTAGCCACCCAGCACCGACAGAAAACTGCCGGGCAGGGGTGCTATCAAAATTTGTGCTGCAAAAAAGGTCACATAGGCGATTGGGGCCGACGGGCCGAAGCCAATGATCCAGCCGCGCACATTTTCTGCTGCCTCCAGCGCACCTGCAATCGGCTCGTTGAGCCACCCGATCAGCACGCCCAGGGCTGCAAGCAAGAGTATCAGAATTCCGCTGTCTCGCCATCGATTGCCAGAACTGAACATGGAGTATTTTTTATCCTGTCAGATGTATCGCTCAGGTCACAGCTTTTGAGATTGGGTATTCTGTGACCTGAGTTAGGATACACGATTTGTGGAAATTTGTCAGCCGGGCAAGGGGACAAAGTTTGCAACGGGTGTGCGGCGCTCAGCCTCTTTTCAGTGGGCCGCCAGGGCGGGCTCGCGCGGGCCGTTGTGGACGGGGGGGGGAGTGTCGAGGCCGGTCTGGGGCTGTGCCGCCTGCATCTCGTTGATCTGCCCCACCACGTCTTGTTGGAACTGTTGGGTGTAGAGTCGATAGTAGTGTCCGCCCTGGCCGAGCAATTCGCGGTGGGTGCCCTGCTCCTGGATTCGACCGTCTTCGACGACCAGGATGCGTGTGGCGTTGCGGATGGTGGAGAGGCGGTGGGCGATCACAAAGCTGGTGCATTCGCGCATAAGCGTCTCCATCCCCTGTTGGATCAGCCCTTCGGTGAGTGTATCTATGCTGCGACTGCAGCGAGTGTTGGGTCAGGTGGGTGTAGTCGTGCCCTGCGATCAAAATGCGTCCGCCGGTCGGTTCAAAGAACCGGCAGACCAGATTGGCGATGGTGCTCTTGCCGCCGCCGGTCGGTCCGACCAGGGCGATTGTCTCTCCGCGATGGATGTGCAGGTTGAAATCTTGCAGAATGGGTCGGCCTTCTTCGTAGGCAAAGTCCACATTTTCGAAGACAATGTCCCCGCGCAGGTTGTCAACGGTATAGGCGTTGGGTTTGTCGACGATGTCGGGGACTGCATCGAGCAGCGAGAAGATCCGTTCGCCCGAAGCGATCGCCTGCTGCATCTCGGCAAAGACTCTGGCCAGTTCTTGGATGGGCCAGATCATCAAAAGCACGTAGGAAATGAAGGCATAGATGCTGCCCACGCTCAGCCCGCCCGGCTCTGTCGTGATGCCGGCGTAGACCAGAATTCCGGCAACTGCCAGCGAGCCGATCAGCTGGATGGAGGGCAGGAAGAGGGCTGAATACCAGGCGGCCCGGTAGCTGGCCCGGTACATCTCACTGGTCAGGTTGCCAAACTCGCGCAGATTGGCCTCTTCCCGGTCGAGCGCTTTGATCACGCGCACTCCTGTGATCGTCTCGTTGTAGGAGCCGGTGATCCTGGAGTTGATCCGCCGCACCTCGCGGTACTGGGTGATAATCCGTTGCTGGAAGAAGATCGCGACTGCGACAATCACCGGGACGATCGCCATGACAATCCAGGTCAGCGGCCAGGAGATCTGCGCCATAAACCAGAGTGCGGTCAGAATATTGATGGCGGCAAAGGTCACATCGAGGAGTCCCCAGGTCATCAACTCGGCGACCCGTTCGGTATCTGAGGTGACGCGGCTGATGATCCAGCCGACCGGTGTGCGGTTGTAATAGGGCAACGACAGCCGTTGGAGATGGGCAAAGAGGCGGCGGCGCAGGTCGTAGCGGACGCGTTCGCCCAACACACCTCCCAGATAGATGAAGACAAAGACGGCGCCCGCCTGGAACACCAGAATGGCGGCGTAGTGTTGGGCGATCTGGACGAGCAGCCCCCAGTTGGCGGCCACGATGCCCTCGTCGATGATGCGTTTGCTCAGAAAAGTAAAATAGGAATCCAGGCTGGAGACCAGGATCACTGCGCTGAGAAACCCGAACACCCAGAGCGGGTAGACAAAGATCAGACCGAGCAGGCGTCGGAAGGTCTGGCCGTTGAAAGACGTGTTGAACTCTTCCTCTTCAAATTCGATGGGGTCAGCCATGTGAGAGCTCCTTTTCAAGTTCGGCTTCCAGACGGGTCTGGGCCAGATAGATGGAACGGTAGATTCCGGGTTGGGTGACCAGTTCGGCGTGGTTGCCTTGCTGCACAATCTGTCCGTGATCCAGCACCAGGATCAGATCGGCCTGCATGACGCTTTGGATGCGGTGGGCGATGATAAAAGTTGTACGTCCCTGCATCAGCCTGTGCAACGCCTGGCGGATAGCGGCTTCGGTTTCGAAGTCGACTGCCGAGGTCGAGTCGTCCAGGATCAAGATGCTGGGGTCTTTGAGCAAGGTTCGGGCGATTGCCACGCGCTGTTTCTGTCCGCCGGAGAGGGTGATGCCGCGTTCGCCGACCAGGGTGGCATAGCCGTGGGGCAGTTTGTCTCGGATCACATCGTGGATGGCTGCGGCGCGTGCGTGGGCTTCGACCTCGTTGTCTGCGACGGCGCGCACCACCCCATAGGTGATGTTGTCTCGCACGGTGCGGCTGAACAGGAAGGGCTCTTGTTCGACGATCCCGATCTGTTGGCGGAGAAAGTGTCGCGGGTATTCTTTGAGTTCGATCCCGTCGAGCAGGATTCGGCCGCCGCTGTACTCATAAAAACGGGGGAGCAGGCTGACCAAAGAGGACTTTCCCGACCCTGTGCCCCCCAGCAGTGCGACCGACTGGCCCGGCTGGACGGTGAAGCTGATTCCGTTCAGGGCGGCCCGGTCGGTGCCTGCATAGGTGAGAGAGACATTCTCGAAGACGATCTCGCCGCGGATCGGGCGGTCTGGGCGCACAGAGCCTTCGGCGATTGGTTCCCGTTCTTCGACGAGAATTTCTCGGATTCTGCCGAACGAAACCAGCCCTTCGGACATCTGCACGATCAGCCGCCCCAGATTGCGCAGCGGCCAGAGGATCCAGCCGACCAGCCCGGCATAGGCGATGTAGGTGCCGATGGTGAGCTCTCCCTGGATGGTCAGCCAGCCACCGAAGAGAAAGCCGCCGATCATCTGCCCGCCGCAGAGGATATCGGTGATGGGCCAGAACAGGGCATGCATCAGCAGCAGATGGCGGCCGCGTGCATACTTTTCGCGGTTGACCTTGTCAAATTTGTCTTCCTCGTATGCCTGGCGCGCAAAGGCTTTGACCACCCTGACCCCGCTCAGATTTTCTTGCAGCGTGCTCGACAGTTTGGCTTCCTGTTGTTGGTAGGCGTCGTAGGCTTGTTCGACGCGGCGAAAGAAGAAGATGGAGATGACGAGCACGAAGGGCACGACGAGGATAGAGACCCAGGCCAGCCGCCAATCGAGCAGGTAGATTGCGAGCAGGTTGACGACGAAGAGCACCACGATCCGCCCGGCTTCAATCGCCTGGTCCGCAAAAAAACGTCGAATCGTATCGATGTCTGACGTGGAGCGTTGGATCAGATCGCCGGTCTGGGTCTGGTCGTGGTAGGTAAAGTGCAGCCGCTGCAGATGGTCGTAGAGGTATTCGCGCAGCCGAAGGGCGATCCCTTCTGCTGTTTTGGCCGCCAGCTGTCGGCTGTTGAAGGTGCTCAGCGACTGAATGGCTGCCAATCCCAGAAAGCCACCGACATAGACGGCCAGATGTAGACTGCGGTCGCTGGCCACCAGATAGTGGTCGATAAAATAGCGCAGCAGCAAAAAGGTTGCAGTGTTCATGATGGCTGCAAGCCCCATGCTGAGCGTCGAAAAAAGATAGTTGATGCGGAAACCGGTCATCAACCGCCAAAAACCGATCAGTTTGTTGACGCCGACGGTTTGTCTCAGGTCGAAATTGAGTGCTGCGGAAGAAGGTGGATTGTCTTCAAACATGAGTTTTCCTGCGCTCTGAACAAAAAAAACAGGCATTCGGACAAAAACGCCGATGCCTGGTGGGCTTGGAGAATGTTCCGGTCTGCAAGGCGTTTCACGCCAAGGGCAGATGGAGCAAACAAAAAAGCCGCAGGCACCGGTGCAGTGCGTGCGGCTTTGTCATGCGACTTTACAGTCTACTCATGCGGGGCAGACACACTGCTTCCTTGACAGGCAACCCTATCAACGGGACCAGCTTGGGGTGAAGGTTTCATCATCAAAAGCTCCATTGTCTGTCAGCTCTTTTTAGGGAGCGTCTGCATGAGAAATTCTCATCTGTTCCCAATGTAGCATACCCGTTTGTGGGTTGTCAAGCAGGGGAGCGCAGAAACAGCAGTTCCCTCTCGGCAACGGTTTGCCGTTCACGGACGCGCGGCGGAGCCCCGCGCCTGCCATGCGGCCAGCACCGGAGCGAGCTGTTCGGCAGCGGTGATGCCGCGCACCGCCTCGAGAAAGCTTTTCACATCTGGCGTCAGAGCACGCAGTTCGGTCAACTGGGCACCCAGCGGGCTGGTTGCAGCTGCGCTGGTTCCATAGCTGCCGTGAAAGGCAAAGTAGGCCTGGTTGAGCTTGCGGATGGGGTAGCCGTTCTCGACAAAGAGCAGGCGGCGGATTTCCATGTAGGCTTCGGCGTCTGCGATGCGGCCGAGTGCCAGGTACTGGTCGACGATCTCGCGGGTAT
>JAPLGY010000153.1 GCA_026389955.1 Caldilinea sp.
ACAATCATTAACAAAACGACGATCTTCACATCATGTAAAAAGCCCAAAATCGATGTGGTGGATGTCTGCAAACGGTTTCGTTTGCAGCGAGAAAAACAGCGTTCGATCCAGGACGCCTTTATTCACTTCTGGCGCAGAAGTCAATCTGCCCCCGAGTACTTCTGGCCCCTGCGCAACCTGTCTCTGCGTGTTTGTGCTGGGGACAGCATCGGTGTGTTGGGCCAGAACGGTTCTGGCAAAAGCACGCTGCTCAAAGTGATCACCGGCGTTTTGCCCCCGACCTCGGGACGGGTCGAAATTCATGGGCGAGTGGCTTCTCTGCTCGAACTGGGGGCTGGGTTTCACCCCGATCTGACCGGGCGAGAAAATGTCTTTTTGAACGGTTCGATCTATGGAATGGACAGCGCGACGATTCGGCGCAGACTGGACCAGATTGTCGACTTTGCCGAGATCGGTGATTTTATCGACACCCCGGTCAAGCACTATTCCTCGGGCATGTACGTGCGTCTGGGCTTTTCGGTCGCCGTCCATACTGTGCCCGAAGTGTTGATCGTCGACGAAGTGCTCACAGTCGGCGACCAGATCTTTCAACAAAAGTGCATGCAGCGGATCCACGAGATGAAAGCCGCTGGGGTTGCCATCATTTTGGTCTCACACAATCTGGAAGATATCCGGCGGCTGTGCGACCATGCGATCTGGCTGCAGAACGGGGATGTGCGTGCCGCTGGCCCGGCCGCCGAGATCGTGGACGACTATCTGGCCTACACCAATGAGCTCTATTACACCAGGCGCCGTGCCGAACAGGCGGCCGAGAACGACCCGGTGGCAGAAGAAACTTCGACAGACACCCGGCGTTGGGGGACGCATCAGGCTGAGATTGTGCAGGTCGAACTCTGCAACGGTCAGGGCCAGCCCGCCGACCGGTTCCACCAGGGCGATCTGCTGTCGGTGCGCATGCACTATGTCGCCCACGAACGGCTGGTGCAGCCCCGCTTCGGTCTGGCGATTTATCGGCAGGATGGCGCACATGTCAACGGGCCCAATTCGGTAGGTGAAGGATACCACCTGGATGCCATTGAAGGCAGCGGGTGGATGGAATACAAAATTGAAGCGCTGCCGCTCAACGCAGGACGCTACGAACTGACGGCAGCCATCTACGACCGAACTGCATCGGTGGCGATCGATCACCACCATCGGATGTACAGCTTTGAAATCGTGCGTCCGCGAGGCTGGAGCGAAGAAGGTGTGGTGCATATCCCGGCTACCTGGCAGCACACCGCAGCCGTCGATCTCAGCGACGCCGTGCAGCCAAACCCATGAGTCCTGTGCAGGCACCGCCCGCAGCGATCGCCCTCTTCTTGCTGGCAACGGCGCTGTTGTGGGGGGGAGCGCTGTGGGTGGGCGTCCCTCGGCTCGGCGGAGGGCGGGTGCAGGACTGGCCCTTGCGCCTTTTTTTAGCCACGACAGGGACGGTCATTGTGGTGGGCTGGGCGGCCACGACGCTGGCGTTGGTGGGACTCTACAGCCTGGCCAGTTTGGCTGTGGTGCTGCTTGGGTGTGCCGTCCTGCTGGGGTGGGCAGCCAGGGTGCACCCACCAGCAGGACGCTGCAGCCGTGGCGGCTGGCACGAGGTCGCCTTGGCGGCTCTGATGGTGCTGGGGGCTTTTTTCTACTTGCAGCCGCACGAATATCTGCTGGGTGGAAGCGATGCGGGCAGCTACATCAACACTGCCGCAGCGACTGCACGCACCGGCACCTATCTCCAACGCAACGAGTGGAATCGTTTTTTGGCCGGCCATGCTGCGGTGACACTGCGGCAACAGCCCGACCAACTGCTGCCGCGCCATTTGCAGCTGGTCGGCTGGTACTTTGACGACACAGACCCTGCCTTGGTTCGCCCGCAGTTTTTTCCGTTTCATCCGGTGTTGCTCAGCGTGGCCATGGGGGTGGGCGGAGTCGCCGCCGGCTTCTGGGTGGTTCCAGCGGCGGCGGTGTTGGGGCTGGCAGCGCTCTATTTCTTGGCGCGCCAGCTGTTTGGCCGATCGGTCGCGCTGACAGCGACTGCGCTGCTGACGCTGACCAGCACTCAGATTTTCTTTGGACGTTATCCGACCACCGAACCGCTCACGATGTTGTTGTTGTTGACCAGTTTTCTGGCGTTGCAGGTCGTTTGGGACGAGGATCGGCAGGCTGCGCCGGGCTGGGGCGTGCTCGGCGGTGCGGCACTCGGTGCTGCCTTGCTGACGCGCATCGACCTGCCTATAGTATTGGGCGCAGTGGGGGGGGTGTTGGTGCTGCGCGGCTGGCAGGGACGCTGGTCGCCGGCCTGGGGGGCACTGGCCTGGACCCTGGCGATTTTTGTCCTCCAACTGCTCTGGGTGGTCTGGGCCTTTACCTGGCCCTACTTTTGGAACACCTACGCGTCGGCATTTGGGCTGGTGCGCCGGGCTCCCTGGCTGGTCGGAGGGCTGGTCGGTGTCGGCGCGGTCAGCCTGGCTGTCGCCTTTTTGGGGGGACCCCGGCGGCTGCACAGAGCGGTGGAACGGTGCCAAGGTTCAGCGTCGGTGCGCTGGACCCTGGCTGCTCTGATCGTGCTGCTCAGCCTGTACGCCTATTTCTTGCGCCCGCTGCTTGAACCGGCGCGCCTGTCGGTCTCCTGGCCCGCAGGGAATTCTTTCCCGATTCTCAACGGTCAGAACTGGGTGCGGCTGGGGTGGTATCTGACCCCGCTGGGGCTGGGGCTGGCCACCGGCGGCCTTGCCATGCTGGTGCTCCGCGAGCAGCTGACACGCCTGGCGCTGGTGCTTGGAATCGGCGTTGCCACGACCCTGCTGTATGTCTACAATATCCTGAACACCCCCTATCATATCTACACAATGCGCCGTTACGTTCCAGTTGCGATCCCGATGCTCTGGATCTTTGCCGCCTATCTGTTGGTGAATCTCTCCGTCCAGCGCAAACCGGCTCTGGCAGCGGCCCTGCGTTGGGGAGGGATCCTGTTGTTGGCAGGGGGACTGCTCTATCAGGCCCGGTACGTGCTGCCTGCGCGCGATTATGCGGGTGCCTGGCCACAGCTCCAGCAGCTGCAGCAGCTGCTCGACCCGCAGGCGGTCGTGGTGATCGCCGAGCCGGCCGAGGCGCTTTTTGCTGACGCCTTTGGGGCCCCGCTGGGGGCAATTTTTGGCCACCCGGTTGCGACGGTGCGCAGCTCCGCAGCAGACGACGCGAGCCTGCAAGACCAGACCGCTGAATTTTTGGAAGAACTGTTGGCTTTTGCCATGTCGCAAGGGCGCCCGCTGCAGTTGCTGGCAGTCGAGCCGATCCCGCCGCTGGTGCGCGAGCAGCTGGAGTTGCAGCCGGCGGCCAGCTTTGCCTTCACAACCCAGATGTTGATGAATACCTTCACCGAGTTTCCTGCGGTGACCCAGACAGTTCACTATGGCATCGAACTCTACAATGTGGTGGCACCGGGCACCGAAGAGGCGCGCCAGAGAACGGTGGAGGTCGATGTCGGTGCGCTGGATGCCGCCTATCTGGACGACGGTTTTTATGCCAAGGAGTACATCCCGGGAGCGCCGACGATGCGGTGGACCCAAGGGACAGCTGCGCTGACCTTGCCGCTGCCCCGGCAGACGCCTGCAGCCCGACAAACAGTGCTCCAGGTGCGTGCCATGATTTACCGACCCGCAGCGGTCGAGCCAGCCCCGGTCTGGGTCAGTCTCGACGGCGAGCCGATAGGTCGTTTTGTCCCGAACGAAGCGTGGAACACCTTTGCCTTTGTCGTCCCCGACGCTATAATTTCGGCGACAGACAGCGTGGAAATTCGTTTCACAACCGACCCGTTTGTCCCTGCCGAGTTGGGTGTCAACAACGACGCTCGGCAGCTGGGGTTTTTGTTGGACTGGGTTCACTGGACGCCGGCCCCGCCGTAGAGATGGGCAGGCTTGAACTGGGAAGGAAGAACAAGATGTTGAACAAAATTCGTGCACAGGTGTTGGGCTGGTGGTCGGCCCGCTTCTCCTCGAATCTGCAGGTACGTGCGTTGCAAACCCAGGTTGCACGCTATGATGTGACTCCGATTGCCGGCCACTTCGACGCGCGTTGGCTGGAGCCGGTGGAAAGCGCCCCGGTCTGGATGTCGCGAGCCGAGCGGCTGCTGATGTTCACACTGGCCTTTACACTGCGTCCGCAGCACTACCTGGAGATTGGCACCTTTCAAGGCGGCTCTGCCCTGGTCGTGGCCAGCGCGTTGGATGCGCTGCAAAGCCCTGGACGGATGTATCTGGTCGACCCCGAACCCAAAATTTCTGCCGAACACTGGCAGCGGCTTTCGCATCGGGCCGAACGGTTTGAGGGGTATTCGCCGGCAATTTTGCAGGAAGTGGCGGCGCGCGCTGGAGCCCCCTTTGACCTGGTGCTGATCGACGGCGACCACACCTATGCCGGAGCCAGACGGGATGCGGTCGGGGTTCTGCCCTTCGTGGCCCCGGGGGGGTACGTTCTGTTCCACGACAGTTTTTTCCCGGAAGTGCGCCAGGCGATCGACGAATGGATCGACGAACACCCGGGCCGTCTGGTTGATTTTGGCTTGATGACGCGCGAAATTACCGTTCAGCAGAGTGAGGATGGCCGCCGTCTGGAGTGGGGAGGACTGCGGCTGGTCTATGTGGTCTAAATTGACGTGCTTCTGGGCGTCCAATGGTATAATAATTACAAGGGACGATTAATTAAATGGTGGCAACAAGGAGATCAGTGCGGATGAAAACAATTGCAGCTGTGGTGTCGATCGGGGTGTTGGCATTGACCCTTCTGGCTATCTCCAGCAGCTGGCTCATCGCCGACGAACTGAGTCGGACCTTGTACGTGGATGGTGCCCTGGGAAGCGACGGCAGCAACAACTGTCTGTCGTCTGCCAGCCCGTGCCAAACTTTGCAGCAGGCTGTCAACCAGGCACAGAGCGGCGACGTACTTCTGGTGGCGGCGGGCACCTACAGCTATCGCGGTACAGACAACCCGTGTGACCGTTACCTCAGCCGCACGCGGGCTGTGGTTTGCATCATCAACAAGCATTTGACGTTGCGGGGCGGCTACGCCAGCGGGAACTGGTCGGCGGCCAACCCTGCGGACAATCCTACGGTGATCGACGGGGAGAACCGCATCCACGGCGTCTATCTGTTGAGTTCTGACCCCAGCAAACCCTCGGAAGCCAGCATCGACATGCAGGGGTTTACCGTGCGCCGCGGCTATGTGGAAGGGACCACTTCTGGGGATGACATGCAGACCTTTGCTTTCGGCGGTGGGATGCTGACCGACTACGCTGGGGTCAAGCTCTCTGATCAGATCTTTGAAGACAATGGAGCGCGCGGCGGCAGCACAGCCCAGAGTTACGGGGGGACTGTCTCGGGGGGCGGCCTGGCGATCCGACAGGCGCCGGAGACCGTACAGCTGCATCGGCGGGGGGCTCTACATCTATCATGCTGTGGTGGAGGGCAGCGGGCTGGCTTTTTACGAAAACACGGCGCAGGGCGGCAATGGCGCCGGTGCAGGCCGTTACAACGGTGAGACCGCAGATGGCTTTGGGGGGGCAGCGACCGTCATGATCGGCAGCAACGTGACCTTGGCCGATGTCGTCGCCGAAGGCAACCGGGCGATCGGCGGCAACGCCGGCGACGAAGCGGGCGGCGGGTTCGGCGGCGCTTTCAAAACTGAGGGGATGCCCTGGCTGCCCGGAGAGGCGACCACATTTCGCCTGAGCGATGCCAGGCTGACCGGCAACATTGTCCAGGGAGGGGACGGCCCGCGCGGCGGAATTTCAGCTGGCGGCGGGGTTGAGACCTTCCACACAGAAATTGAAATTCATCGCTCCTTTTTGATCGGCAACCAGTCGTTGGGGGGCAACGGCACCGTGAAGCAAGGGCCGGCCGGCGGCGGCGCCATCTATCTGCAGAACATTTTAGACGGCAGCAGCAAGGGGCTGATCAACAACTGCGTGATCGTAGGCAATGAGGTGCGTTCGGGCAGCGGCCCGGCGGTCGGCGGCGGCGGCGGCGGAATCTGGCTGCAGGGGGTCGAAGCGACAGTTACCCACAACACGATCGTCGACAACCAGATGGGCACCCGCCCGCTGCAAGGTTCGGCGGTGCTGGTCATGAGCGACGGTGTCACTCCTGGGGCAAAACCTGCAACGCTGCGCTACAATATTCTGGCCGAACACGCCGAAAGCGGTATCAGCGCACTGCACGTGAAGCCTGGCAACACCGCCAACCTGGCCCACAACCTGTTCTTTGCCAACAGCGAAAATACCAACACGTCGCAGGTCGGTACGATCAGCGGCATGGCGACCTCCCTCGTCGCAGATCCGCTCTTCGAGGGCGAATCGGCGGTGTTGGCAGACCGTTCCTGGCGGCACCGGTCGCTTCTCAGTCGCTGCAGGTGTTCTGGGGAGCACAGCAAGGAGTGGATCACTATCTTGTGACGCTGAACTGCCCGCCGTCGGCAGATGCGCCCAATGAAATCAGCTGTGATTCGCCGACAGAATACCCTGGTGACACGGCCGGGTTGCTGCTGACCGGGCTCACCAACAATCACAACTATACGGTCGATGTCTCTGGCCATGATGCGAGCGGTGCCCAAGTGCTGGCCGATGTCGGGGATGCGACGACGACCGATCGTTTGGTCTTCATGCCGCTGCTGGAGCGTTAACTTCAGCTGGCAGCACACAGAACGGTTGCAGAGAACCTAACGGCCGGCGAAGCCTGGGATTTTGGTTCTCTGCAACCTGCGGTGTGCGCAGAAGATCTCTCCTGCTGTGGTAGAATCAACAGCTATGGAATGCAGCATTGTTGTACCAGTATGGAACGGCAGAGATGTGCTTGCAGAGTGTCTGCAGGCTGTGGTGGCCCGTACAGCGGGCCATTGCTGCGAGATCCTCTGTGTCGACAATGCCTCGACCGACGGCAGCAGTGCACTGATCCGGGCCCAGTTTCCAACAGTCGAGTGTCTGACCCAGCCAGTCAACCTCGGCTTTGCGGGCGGCGTCAACGTCGGGCTGGAGCGGGCGCGTGGAGATGTGCTCGTGTTGTTGAACCAAGATTGCATCGTGATGGCTGGATGGCTGGATGCGCTGCTGGAGACCCTGCGGACCAGACCCGGCTGCGGGATCGTCGGCGCTGTAATCGAAGATGCAGATGGGGCGATCGACCATGCGGGTGCGACCATCACCCGGCCATTGGCGTACGGTCAACACCTGCGGACCGTGCCTGAGCAAGACTTGGCGGTCGACTATGTGACTGGGGCGATCTTTGGGATGCGGCGCGAGCTCTGGGAACAGCTGGGGGGGTTCGACGACGATTTCTACCCGGCGTACTACGAGGAGAGCGACTACTGCCATCGCGCGCGTCGCCAGGGGGTCACGACGTATCTTTCTGTCGCTGCGCGCGGGCGCCATCTCTTCAGCAGCCGTGCCTGGCAGCGAGACCCGCTGCGCCACCAGGCGGACCAGCACCAGTCGCGCTATCGATTTGTCTGCAAACAATTTACAGACGTTGAACTGCTGGAGTTTCTGTCTGCCGAGCGTGCGGCTACAGCGGCGGATCCTTTCTTTCACTCTATCCTGGGACGTGCCCTGGCTTCGGTCTGGACCAGACAAAATCTGGCGGCAATTTTGGCCCGGCGGGTGCAGGATGGTGCTCCGCCGGTGGCATCGGCGACCCAGCGGGCTTTGTGGGTCGGATTCGCTGCGCTGTACCAGGCTGCCCTGGAGCGGGGAGAGGAGCTGGCATTGCCCCAGCCAGGGGCTGCGACGGCGGCAGCACGGTTTGAAGAATGGCAGCTCCAGAGTACGGAAGTGCACCGCCAGCTGCAGCTGCATCGTGCCGAGCTTGCTGCGCTGCGCGACACCTTCTCTGAAACGTACGGAGGCTATCCATGGCTGCGATCACAAGGCAAAACCCCGCGTTCGCTGCGCAGCCTGCTGCGCCATCTGTGGGCGATCTTGTCGGGAGAGCAGCAGGCCCGGTGGGCCTACTTTCAGCTGCTGCGGCTGGAACAGCATGAACAATCTCTGCACTGGCTCGACCATCGCATGAACCTGCTGGAAAATCAGCTGACGCTGCAAGAATATCGCCGACGCCTCTCCGATCTGCTGCTGGTCTATGCCCAACGTTGAGCATACGTTCTCGGTAGTTGTCAACACGACTGACCGGGCTGCATCTCTGCACACCTTGCTGCGCGCGTTGGAACATCAGTCCTACCCCCACTTTGAAGTGGTGGTGGTGGTCGGGCCCACGCGCGACAACACAGCGGCAGTGCTGGCGCAGTATGCTGGGCGTGTGCGGGTGCTTCAGTGCCCGGTCGCCAATTTGAGCGTCTCGCGCAATCTTGGGTTGCAGGCTGCTCTGGGAGAGATTGTGGCATACATCGACGACGATGCTGTGCCAGCGCGCAACTGGTTGTTGCAGCTGAACCGTCTGTTCGCCGACCCGGGTGTCGCTGCCAGCGGAGGTGCTGTCTATCTGGTGCATCCTCACCATGCCGCTGTGCAGCATCAAATTGGGATCATCTCTGCGCTGGCGGAACAGCACGACGTGCGCCAGGATCTGCTGGACAAACTGCCTCCTGACGGGGCTGGACGTCTTTGGACGCTGCGGATGATGGGCGCCAACATGGCCTATCGACGCCAGCCATTGCTGGCTGTCGGTGGGTTTGATGAGTTTTATGAGTGGGTCTACGACGACAGCGATTTGGCGGTGCGGCTGGCTGCTGCCGGCTATTTTGTCCAGCCAGCAATGGAGGCCTGCGTCTATCATGTGCCGGCTTCCAGCCGCAACCGGGTCGCCTACACAAACCATGGGCGTTGGTGGATCCAGACCAAGGCGGCTGTCTATTTTGCGATTCGGAACGGCCGGGCGGCAGGCGTGCCTTGGAAGGCCATCTTGCAAAGGGTCGGCTATTTTGTACACGGCCACTGGCTCTGGCATCTCAACCTGTTTCAGCACAGCCAGGTGAGCTTCTGGCAGCTGCTGTTGATGAACGCTCGCGAGGTCAAGGCCTGCTCGCTGGGGGCCTGGGCGGCGCTGCTGCGTCCTGCCGCGCTGCTGCCCCGCCTTGCTCCGCAGCCAGCAGAAGGAGAACCCGCTGTGCATTTTTTTCTTGGGCAAAAGCCGGGCGTGACGCCGACTGTAGATCCGGTCAGCGGACGTCAACCCGCAGTTGTGCTGAACGAGCCTCCGCTGCGTGTTGCACTGCTCAGCCATCGCTATCCTCCCGACCACTATGAAGGGGTTGGCCGCCACACCAATTTGATGGCCAAGGGGCTGTTTGAGCTCGGGCATACGGTTCATGTGCTCACCCACGGCAAGCAGGCAGGCGTCAGTTACTACGACGGCGCCTACGTCCATCGTGTCCCGTATCGTCTGGACCGCTATCTGCACCTGCGTCATCTGCACAAGGTGCACCACTTGCTGAACTACAGCCATGCTGTCTTTGAACGGCTGCAGCGTCTGCTGTTGAACGACGATATCCAGCTGGCGGATACCCCGGTCTGGCAGGTAGATGGCTTTGTGACGGCCGTTTCAGACCTCCTGCCGGTGGTGGTCCGCCCTCAGACCGCACAGCGCCAGATCGGACAGATCGAGCGCGATCTGGACGACGATACCCGGTTGGTTGGAGAAATGGAGGAGACACTGCTGCGCCAGGCGGATTTTATTGCGGCCAATTCGGAAGCCACCACGCGCGCGCTGCAGAGTGTCTATGGCCTTGTTGCCGGGAGCGCGCCGATCCAGGTGATCCCCCATGGAATCGAACCGGTCAGCGAGACAGAGACGCGCCCCTTTCGTCTGGCTGCCCCTCCTCCGACGCTCAGCGTGCTCTATGTCGGGCGGCTCGAAAAGCGCAAAGGGATTCTGGATCTGTTTGCTGCGATCGCTGCGGTCCGCCGTCAGGTGGCGAATGTGCGTTTCGTGGTGGCCGGCGCAGACAACAGCGGGTCGGATGGGTTTCGCCGCAAGACGGGGATGGACTACCCGGCTTATTTTGCCAGAACCTATCCTGAGTGCGTGGCGCAGGTGACATTTCTGGGCGCGGTCAGCGAAGAAAAACTCCGATCGCTTTATCAGAGCTGCGATCTGTTTGTCGCCCCCTCTGTCTACGAGTCGTTTGGCCTGATCTACCTGGAGGCGATGAACTATGCCAAACCGGTGATCGGCTGCCGGGCCGGGGGAATTCCAGAAGTAGTCGAAGAGGGGGTTTGCGGCCGTCTGGTGGATCCCCAGAGCCCAGAACAGCTGGCGGAGGCGTTGGTCGCCTTGCTGAGGTCGCCCACCCTTCTCTACGAATATGGGGTCGCAGGGCGGCAACGTCTGCTCGAACGCTTTACCCATCTTCATATGGCGCGCGGATTTGTACAGATCTATCGGCAGGTGCTTGCCCGTCAAGCGACAACGGCCGGATGACTGGGGCGGCGAGCCATTGCGGACAAGCGAGACAGGCTGTTTGGAAAACGATACAATTTGGTGGACTGCTTATGAAACGCCCGATGACCGTAGCGGATATTTTGAATTCGGTGGAGTTTGAGTTGATCCAGCATACGCTGTCGCAGGGGGATGTGGCCAGCGGCATTCAACAGCTGCGCACCTATCAGGCCAAGGCGCGCGGCGAACTGTTCGGACAAGATCGGCTGCCCGCCTTGGGGGAGGTCGCCGATGTTCAGTTTCATGCCAACGAAATGGCTGCCACCTTGCTGCAGGTGATGAATCTGCGTCTGGAGGCAATGCATCAGGAACTTCAGCAGGCGACGTTTCTCAAACAACATCGGTGGATGGACCCGCCACCTTCCGAAATGGGCGAGAAATCGCTGCACAGCCAAAACGTCGCTGGCTGGCCTGTGCTGACGGCCCAACAGAACCTTGTGGCCAGCGACAGCCTCGACAATGCACTGGATGCGCTGCAAAAGCACCCTGTCGCGGAGATCGGCATGGAGGTCCAGCGAAGTCAGATCCCGGTATTTGGGGGGATGGTGAACTGGTTGCGCCGGGTGCTGCACGAACTGGTGCTCTTTTACGTAAACCGGGCTGTCCGCCAGCAGGCGGAGACCCACCAGCTCTACGGAGCGCTGTTGCAGCAGCTGGTCGCTGCCCAACAAGTGCAGGCGGCTGAAATCGCTGCCTTGCGGGTGCAGCTGCAAGAGTTGACTTCCCAGGGGAGCTTGCCTGCTGGGGATCTGCCAGGGTAGAGCCATGCGCGTTCTCCATGTCACCCAGCGCTATTTGCCGGCGATCGGCGGCTCTGAACTGCATCTGGCCGAACTTTCCACCCGTCTGGTGGCAGACGGCCATCAGGTCACTGTAGCGACCACAGATGCGCTAGATTTTGAGCTCTTTTGGAACCCGCGCGCGCGGCGGGTGGCTCAGCCGGAATCCTGGATCCACGGGGTGCGTGTGCTGCGCTTTCCAGTGCGCCATCTGCCTTTCTCTTCGCTCGGCTATCCGGCGCTGCGCCGGTTGATCTGGCTGTTGGCCTCTGCCCGGTCGGTACCGCTTGCCTGGCCGCGGTGGATCGCCCGGCTGACTCCCTGGGTGCCAGATCTGCAGGCGTG
>JAPLGY010000318.1 GCA_026389955.1 Caldilinea sp.
GACGATCCCCCCCTTGAGGAAGTTGATCGCCCCATGATCTTCCAGTTTGTCCGGGGTGAAGTTGCCCCACTGCAACCCCAGATACTCGTAGTGTTCGGCGCTGTATTGGCCCTGATAGGCCAGGTTGTGGATGGTCAGCACGCTGGCTGCCCGGCCCAGGACCGGGTCGTTCCAATGCCAGATCTTGAGATACGCTGCAGCCAACGCAGTCTGCCAGTCGTGCACATGCACAATGTCAGGCGCAAAGCCCAGATCTCGACAGAGCTGCAGCCCGGCGCGGGTCAACAAGGCAAAACGGCGCGGGTTGTCGGCGTAGTCGTGGAAGCTGTCGTCGTGGTAAAGCCCGGAGCGCCCAAAAAAGCGGTCGTGTTCGATAAAATAGACCGGCACCCCCTCGCTGTCGGCGACATCTACCGCACACCATTCAAGGGTGTCGCCCATCCACACCCCCAGCGAATCCCAGAAACGGCGCAGCCCGTAACGAACGCCGTCGATGCTGCCGTAACGCGGCATCACCACCATCACCGTATGCCCCATCCGCTGCAATACCTGGGGCAGCGCACCCACCACATCTGCCAACCCCCCCGTCTTGGCAAACGGAACCACTTCGGAGGCGATCATCACAATGTTGAGCTTTGGCGCCATCTGCCTCTCTCCTTAGTTTTCCTGGCCAGACCCCCGCCTGGCGTCATCCAATTTTCTCGGCCACAAGGCCCAACGCCAGCAGCAGGCTGAACCACAGCCCGAGCTGGGCAGTTTCTGCCAGGGTCCGGTTCAACGTCGGGCCATCGGTCGCACGGGCAAGGGTGCGTGCCAGCCGTACCGCCAGCGGTGCGGTCAGCCAGGGCAGCAGCACCCAAAAGCCAGCATGCAGGAAGAGCCAGAGCCCCCAGACCAGGCCGTACGCAGCCGTCAACAACAGGGCATATTCGAGCTGCGTGCCGCGCCGTCCCAGCCGCACCGCCAATGTCCACTTGCCCGCCCGCCGGTCGGTCTCCAGATCACGGTAGTTGTTGACGACCAGGATGGCTGTCACCAGCACGCCTACCGCCAACGAAGCGACGATCGCAGTCGACGTCACCCCCTGCGTCTGCAGATAATAGGTTCCACAGACCGCTGCCCCTCCAAAAAAAAGCAGCACAAAGAGCTCACCCAGCCCATAATAGCCGAACGGGAATGGGCCCCCCGTGTAGGCCAGCGCAGCCAGAATCGCCGCCACCCCGATCAGAAGGATGGGCCAGCCGCCAACCCAGACCAGGTAAAGGCCCACCAGCCCAGCCAGCACGATGACCACCGCCATCCCCCAACGCAGCTCGCCCGGCGTCATCAACCCGGCACTGGTCACCCGCACCGGACCCAGCCGGTCAGGTGTGTCGGCGCCACGAAAAAAATCGGAATAGTCATTCGCAAAGTTGCTCAAAATCTGCAGCAACAGCGCCCCAAGCGCTGCAGCCGCTGCCGGCAGCCACGCCACCTGCCCATCGGCCGCAGCCAGTGCAGTCCCCACAATCACCGGCGCCAAAGCTGCGGGCAGCGTCTTGGGCCGTGCCGCCAGAATCCACGCCTGTCGCCGTGTGCTCGTCTCTTTCCCCATGCCCTTCCCCTCCCCCTCGGAATCCACCAAAGCCGCTCTGGTAGAAGCCGAATCGACCTGTTTTTTGCCCGCAGCGGTCAGCCGCTATGGGGTCTATCTGACGATCAAAGAAAATGCCCTGATGCCCTACGCAGGCATCGATGAATCCAACAGCAACGGCTACTATGTCTTATGGCCAGAATACCCCCAACAGACTGCCGACCAGATCTGGGAGACGCTGCGCCGGCGCTTTGGGCTGCGCCACGCCGGTGTGATCTTGACCGACAGCCGCCCCCTGCCGCTGCGCTGGGGGGTCACTGGGTTCGCCGTGGCCCACAGCGGCTTTCGGGCACTGCGCGACTACCGTGGCCAGCCCGACCTCTTCGGCCGTCCGCTGCGCATGACACAGGCCAATCTGGCCGACGCGCTGGCCGCAGC